>DATMZB010000318.1:0-3128 GCA_035560655.1 Methanotrichaceae archaeon
CCACTCGGCCCTCGCTTTATCATTCATCTCTAAAAACTCCCGTATTGCCCCAGTCTCTGCTCCAGGCTTGCATCCTGCAAACTCCCTTCTCAGCAAAGAGTACTCTCCTACTGACGCCCAGATTCCCTCGCCGTCGAGGAAGCTGTACTCCAGGCTGTTCCTCGCAAACCTCTTGAAGTCCGAGTAACTCACCTGTGGGTATGTATGGGCAATGATCACAAACTGCTCAGTCAGATCAGTTCTCAGCACCCCCGGGTCATCGCTCGCCAGGACGATGGGAACCCCGCGGCTCAGATAAACTGGAAACGGATGGTCTTCTCCATGAACCCCCAGTATCTCCTCGTTGCTCATAGGCATGATCTCCACCGCTAACTTGCTGCGGGCCATCTCAGACAGGGTCTCTTTGGAACGAGTCTCCCTCATGATATCCACCCCGTGGCCTATCCTTGAGGCGTGACCTACCTCAACGGCCTCCTGGATATGGAACCTGAGATCCTCGGGCGGAACTAGCCCCAGGTCTAGCTCTCCTGCGTGGAGGGCGATCTTTACATCAGGATATCTTCCATGGAGGAAGTCGATCATCTTCATCTGGAGTGAGTAGTTCTCCCTGGCGACCCAGTCATCCTCGGGGCCCAGAAGATTGATCCCTACCACCAGTGGAGAGATCCTCGCTACCTCGAAGGCAAGAGCTAACTGGGCAAAAACTTCCTGCTTCGGCCTGGTCCTTAAGGCCGCGTACAGGTACCTGACGGTCACGTTGCTGCCGGGATCGCCCCTATTCCTCAGGATCTCCAAAGACCTGGCATCGCTGGAGTTCAGGTAGAGGCTGGCATTTCTGGCTATGCCTTTAAGGCCGTGGGAGCTGAGAGCCTCGTAGAACCTGGTCAGATTATCATCCCATCCGAGGCCAGACCCCAATCTAGATGCTTCAGAGGCGCCTTCTGTGTCGGTCATTAGCTCCAGGTAATCCACATTCTCCGAAGCAGCCCTCGAACGCAGCTCCGCCACCAGGGCACTTGTATTGTCTGTAGCGCCTCCAAAGGCGAAGAATGTGGCAAAGAAGTGATCGTGGCCGCTGACATTTAGGTACTCCGACTCCTTCATGGACCAGTCGTCTACTAACCGATCGTAGAGATTTGGATCTCTATAAGATTGGCTCACTGGAACTGTTTTGTCAGACATCGAGCAATCTTTCGATAAGCTGTAGTTGTTTAAGTAGATGCACATTCCCTCAGAAGAGGCCCTATCAATGAGGCCCTCGGCATAGACTGCTCCCGGAAGGTGGTTATGGATGTCGCCTCCTTTTGGCATGGATAAAAAGAAGGCCCTCAGCTCCTCAGGGCTATCCCTTATCTTCTCAAGGCAGGATGAGACCACCATCTCATTCGATGAACCACCTACCCTGTCTGAAGAAGATCCCTGGGAAGTAGAAAGAAGCAAGATTAGAGATACCAAGATCACAGCTTTAGTGCTCATTAGTTCATCCCTCCATTACATCAACGTCCTTATTTTGGCAATCTCTATTTATCATTTATTGAAATTCCCATAGCGTTAAGGATAACAGTGAAGCTGATCTCAAGACCGAAATGCCGTTAGAATCCTTTGTCTTTTGGGTGCTATAGGGGTGATATGTCTCAGGTGCGACTCTCGATTAAACTGTGATAACCCTCAGGTGGTTTTTGCAAAGCGCTACTACTGCATGGCAAAGACATTCGGCCACGATGCCCATTATGAGGGCAGAGGGACATTGTTTGCTATCCGGGTATTCTTCTATATCTCACCATTGGATAGCTAACTACCCCAGCCCGGTGCCTGCCACGAAATTACCCCATGATACAGCGATGAGATCAATTCTGTCTCAGCTTCCACCTTTTCCATTACTCTATCAGATTCCTGAACTCCTCTACGGTCAGATCTGCATCTCGGAGTATGCTTCTCAAAACCTTAGGATGGATGATCTGGCCCGAGTGGTAAGGCACAGTAACCCTTCTACCTTCGCTATTCCTGTAAATCCTGTGGCTCCCGCTCTGGCGGGCGAGATAGAATCCGGATTTCTCTAAAGCCCTGATGACCTCAGAGGCATCCACCCGCGGGAGCTTATCCGTCATACTACGACTTCCAGGGAGGTAAGGCTGATAGACTCAGATTGGAGTATCTCCTCGCCGCTTTCGAGCCGGTCCTCTAAGTGGAGGCGTATGGCATCCCTGATGTTCTCCAGAGTCTCCTCATAGGTATCACCCTGGGTGTAGCACCCTTGAAGCTCAGGAACAAAGGCGAAGTAGCCATCGTTATCCTTCTCTATGATTACGGAGAAGCGATAAGTTCTGGCTTCGCTGCCCACAGACTCCTTACAAAGGTGAGATTCACCTGCATGATCCATGCTCAAGCCTTAGCCCTGAAAGTAATTATGTTTTGGGGAATTTTAAAAAACAGAACCACAAAGGCCTCACGAGCTTTCTGGCATGATAAGAAGCAAGCGGTCACATCCGCAGAACAGCTCTGGCCAAGGACTGCCTATTACCGTGGACGTTCCCCGCGGACGCGGGGTCAGGGGGGGCTGCCACGGCCTTGAGTGGTAGCCTAGCTCATTAGTGTTTGCACAAAAGAAATTAGTGTTTGCACAAAAGAAGAGTCATGGTGAATAGTTGGTTGGGAATGGTTAGCTGATTATTGCGTTTGCCTGATTGTTCCTTTGATCATGATGTGGCGATGACCCATGACAGGAAGGAGGCCATGAAACCAAGCTCATGCAACCACCTGATCAGCCTATTCAAAGAAACAGGGTTTGCTTAGACATCAAGCCTCAGCAGGGACTTTGATCTCATGACCCTCAATAGGTGAGATGGGCAGATTGAGCTTCAAGCTGAGAGCTATCCAGTCCTCAATGACCATCCTCAGGTTCTCACGGCACTCTTCCATGGTCTTGCCTGAGGCCCAGACGCCCTTAAGTTCAGGAACCTCTCCATAATAGGGCCCCTCGTCCTCAATGACCTCAAAGACTGCCTTAGACATGGCCGCGTTGATGTATTCGCAGAACATCGGGACTCCTATTGTCCACTCTCTAGATTTAAGGTATGGCCTGAGTACTATGAAAGCCCTAAAGTGGGTTCATTGGAGGACACTCGCTC
>DATMZB010000319.1:0-2050 GCA_035560655.1 Methanotrichaceae archaeon
AGGGAGGGTGGGTGCCCGCTGCAGTAGAGCTTAGGAGGGACGACGCAGCAGGCAATCTACGGACTCATCTTCGCCCTTAGCATCTAAGTTTCCCCTTAGCTTAGATACTAAGTAATAATCCGTAACTAAGTTACTAGTATAAAATGATTGCTATTGTTCGGGTCAGGCCACCTGGCCTTGACATGAAAAATCGATGCCTGATTGGCTGCACTCGTAGAAGCCTCTATCAGGAGCACGCCTATGCCTACTGTCGATCGTTGTAGCATCACCAACAAAATCTGCGGCCGCGAAGCAGGCTTAGAGGAGATTTGGGATGGCTGGGCTGAACTCCATGGAAAGGCGATGATTAGGATATTGAGGGAGCTATTTGCAGTGCAGGAATAATAGAGAAAAGAATGATAGAGGAGATCATCCTCAGATAGACCGGCTTTGATCTTTGCCCTTACTGAGAGATAGCCAGATCTCAGACCATCCTGTCCTCGTCCTCCAGATCCACTCTCCTGTCATGGGCGGCGTTCATGTATTCTCGTATCATGATTGGAAACGACCTGGATTCCATGAACCTCAGGCCCAGCTGCTCGGCCCACCTCTGTATTCCCAGGTCCTGAGAGACCACAGCCGCGTCCAGCTCTCTTGCCAGAAGGAGAACATCAATATCTGGTGCGCTGTCGAGTATGCCGTACCTAAGAGCGCTCCTGTATTTCTCTCTGAACTTGCGAACGATGCTTCCAACAGTCTCCCGCTCTATCTCGTCCTTCATCTCCTTGAGGCTCGATCCGCTCTCAGAGAGGGTAATGCACCTGGATACCGACTCCCAGATAGCCTCCTCGGCCACGTTCATGCCCTTGTTTATCCGCGAGCGCATGTAGTCCACGTACTCATAGAAGATCTTGGAAGGCACCATGACCTTGTACCTGTCTGGAGTCTTCTTGACCAGCCAGGTGTCCACCTTGACCAGCACCTCAGCGTCGCAGCTGTTGTGTCTGGCAAAATCACGCATCTCGTTATAGACAGACGGATATGGCACATAGCAGCTTATCCCCAGGTGAAGCCTGGCCTGAGCCACCCGGTCCAGTATGGCGCTCATGCCCTCGCAGATGCCTGTACAGCCTTCACTCTCCCAGGCCTGAGAATCTGTCAGAGCGGTGGTGTCCAGGACGAACCTCTGGCGCAACATCGCTTCTAGATATAGGCGAGGTGGTATAAGAAGATCTTCTTTCAAATTTGCCGTGGGACAAGGAATAAATGCCCGCCGATCAGATGAATGAGCGTGAAGCCCACAAAACCCCTCATCTTCACTTTATCCAAGATAGAAAACCTGATGCAGCAGGTGAGCTTCGATCCAGAGAAGATGGAAGGCAATATAATAACCAATACCATCAGGGTCAAAAAAAATCAGCTGGCTGAGACGCTCGAGGTCTTCCACGACACCATCCAAAGCGGCCTCTCAGTCTGCCCCCTGATCAAGGTCGAAGATGCTGGCAAGAACATCAAGATAAACACTGCCTGCAGCATCACCATAGATGGGGTCCTCATGAAGCACGGCATACCTATCAGGCCAAAAGGGGGCGGCATCATTGAGGTGGTGGAGAGGGAGCCTACGAGGTTCACTGATATGCTGATGTACTGGGCATCTACCATAGACCCCATAGATATTTTGATGGCTCAGGAGATCACAGGCATCACAGGCATGATGAGGACCGGCAACGGCAGGATACTGGGCAACCTCCAGGAGGCGCCGATGCTTGCCAGGGACAGGATCGAGGAGATCTTGGACATGCTCATGGCCGTGGAGTTCTCAGGTGTGCTGGAGCTGGGTGAGCCCAATGTGGATGTGCTGGGGATATCTGTTGAGAGGGATCATGTGGGCGTGGCGCTGGTCGGAGGCACCAACCTTGTGGCTGCGGCCCTTGAGTGCGGCGTAGAGGTTGAGAATGAGTCCATAAGCGGGCTTACAGATGTGGCAGAGATGAGGCATATAGAAGAGTTCATTTAATGCTATGAGATCATTTAGCGGCGCTGGCTATCAGGTCGCCTTAGGATATCATCT
>DATMZB010000320.1:0-3163 GCA_035560655.1 Methanotrichaceae archaeon
ATTTATAACACCGCTGCTGTTGGTGCAGGCATTTGCAATGCGGGCACCATGACTATGAATGGTGGATCCGTAGATCACAATATCGCAACTATGGGCTCCGCCGGCGGCATTTACAACTTCGTTGGCACTATGAACCTGAAAGGCGTCTCTATATCAAATAACATAGCCTCTGTGTATGGCGGCGGCATTTACAATTGGGGCACGATGACCGCGGACGAATGCGCTATAGATCACAACACAGCGAATATCGGCGGTGGCATTTACAATTCTGGTGGCGATGACATTAGCAATGTGACTATGAACGGCGGATCCATATCTTATAACGATGCAACCGGTGTTGGCGGCGGCATTTATAACATCGTGGGATCTGCGTTCTTGAATGGCGTCTCCATAGATCATAATACTGCTATTTATGGCGGCGGCATCCTCAACACACAGAGCAATGTGTCTATGAATTGCGGCTCTATAGATCATAATATTGCAAAAGGCTACTACGACAGCAACTATCCCTATGAATATTATCCCGGTCTTGGTGGCGGCATTGCCAGCTTCCTGGGCAATGTGTGCTTGGATGGCGTCTCCTTAGATCATAATATCGCATACTATGGCGGTGGAATTTACCACTTAGGAGGCGAAGCGAACCTAAACGATGCTACTATTTCCAGCAATAGTGCAGGCCATTATGACCAAAATAGCAATTGGGTTGCAGATGGATATGGCGGAGGCATTTGGAATGGTGTTTTGGATAATCCAAGTTATGGGGGTTTGAAATTCATTGGTACTGTCAATCTGAATAGCAGCTCCATATCATATAACGATGCTGGCGTGGGTGGTGGCATATACAATGACCAAAGCATAGTGAACCTGATCTCAGGATCTATAGATCATAATATGGCACAATCACATGGTGGCGGCATTTACAATGGCGGGAGTGTGACCGGCAACGCAGCATTGGTACACGACAACATCCCTGATGACATATACCCATAGAGCCTGAGCGACAATCCATTCATTGAACTATCCTAGAGCCAGGGCATGACATGATATGCCCTAGCCCTCCTTTTTAGATCATGTCAGCAGGGCGTTCTTTGCGTTTTTGAGATATGAGCCTTGAGCTGTATGTATGGAAAACATTGGCAGCGTCCCGAATCTGAACCTATCGATAGTCTCAGCAGCCGGTGAATATCCCCGCTCCCAGAGCTCAACAGCTAGGTTGTGCATCTTCATTTCATCCTCAGAAACATTTCTGAGCCTGTCGGCGATTTCTTGCTTATCCTTTTTGCGAATGCTATGCACTGTTGAATAGTCGAGAGTTTTTCTCGATCATTAATATTTTAAGGCTAACCTGGACCAATATACTCAGGATTATAGTATAAAACGCTATTAGCCTTTTTGCTTCTTGGAAGAGAGAATCAAAAAAGAGCCTAAGCAGTGTTATCGATCGGCCTGCTATGGAGGACGCGAGCGATAGGATGGCTATATTGATATATACGCATCTTTTGTGGCTTATTGGTATATAGTATAATGGCCAAAAGTATATAATCGGCCGAGTGCTTTATCCCATCGTGGCAACCGCTTCCCGAAGAGGCATAACGAGTGGGCATCCATCACCATACCATATAAAAACTCTCCGAAGCGAGATGGCAGCGAGGTCGATCCGTCCTGGGATTGGGGTATTTTCTCTAGACCGAGCAAGGCGCGGTTGCCATAAAGATCACGTTCTATTCCCAGGCGTATTTTCATTTGGAGGTATGATCAGGTCCTGATGCTATTCTTGGCCAAATAGGGCAGAAGCTCGATTAAGAAGTGATGAACTCTATGAAAAACGCTGGACTCGCGGGCTGATCTCATTGGAAGTCTCAAGGACTGTGACCTGCAGGATGAAGCTGACTGATGAAGAGTTTCATCAGCTATACAGCACTGTCATCGCCTTTGAGAAGGCCTGCAACTATATCAGCAAGGTTGCTTTCAAGAAGAGATGCTTCGGGACCAGGGCACTGCATGATCTGGTCTATAGAGATGTCAGGTCCATCTTTAAGCTTCCAGCCAACCTTGCAGTGCAGGCTGTAGAGAGGGTGGCGGCCTGCTACGACGGTGGGCCCAGCAGCCAGGGTATGCACAGGTTCATGGATAGATCGATCTACCTTGATAACAGGCTCTTCTGCCTTCTCAGGAGCAGAGGCTTTCGAGCCTCTATGTCTACAGTAACGGGCAGGATCAAGCCAAGGCTGGCACTTGGCGATTATCAGCGCGAGCTTTTGAAGAACCCCATACAAGGGTCCAGGCTCTTCCTGGTGAGGGATAAATTCTTCCTGAATATCTCAGTGTCCTATGAAGTGGACCAAAAGGAGATGTACGAGCCTGTAGGCGTTGATCTGGGTATAAAAAAGCTGTTGGTGGCCTCTAACGGCTTTGTAGTCAAAGGCGGCTGTATAAATGCCAAGAGGCGCCACTTCAAAATCCTTAAAGACTCTCTCAGAGCGAAAGGCACCTCGTCCGCAAGGAGGAGGCAAAAACTGCTATCTGGGAAGGAGAAGAGGTGGATGAAGACCCACCTGCATCAGTTCAGCCGGGCCTTTGTTAGATCTCTTGCCCAAGGAGAGTATCTGGTTCTGGAGAGGATCTGCGGATCCGGAAATAAGCCCAAGCGCTCCAGGAAGAACTCAAGGCCAGTCTTCCAGTCATGGGCCATATCCAGGCTTCAGCAGATGCTTCTCTACAAATGCGCGGACCAGGGAATTCCAGTGGTCCTTGTGAGGCCGGACTTTACATCTCAACGCTGTCCGAGGTGCGGCACAA
Organism: Methanotrichaceae archaeon; assembly: GCA_035560655.1. Classification (GTDB taxonomy): domain Archaea; phylum Halobacteriota; class Methanosarcinia; order Methanotrichales; family Methanotrichaceae; genus DATMZB01. The sequence goes on from DATMZB010000320.1 coordinate 2,800, forward strand.
TAGATAAGAACAACCGCAGGACTCAGGCGCTCTTCAGATGCATCAGTTGCGGCTTCCAGCACAACGCAGATTTCGTTGCATCCATTAACCTCCGAGAGCTGGCTCTCGGGGGTTGGGCTGTTGTCAGCCAGCCTTATGTGGTCCCGCCCGAAGGGCCCACAAGCCCTCTTGGTTTAAACATTGCCGAAAAGAGTCCAGCTGATCATATACAGGATGCACTGCAGAAAGAGCTGCCGAGGGCCTGGCACGAGCTGAGCCTCGGCCTTCCAGGCTGCATCTCGAACTTGGCTGATTGGTGGGCTCGCAATGCACGGTCGTGAACCCAAAGGGTTCTCAAGATGAAGACGCAGATCTGTGTATATAG
>DATMZB010000321.1:0-3155 GCA_035560655.1 Methanotrichaceae archaeon
GCAGAAGAGAGATGTACAGAAGCCTGCGCACATGAGAAGAGGCTTTTTTTGCCATGCTTTGGGATACAAAGCCATGGCCCGGCCTCAAGGCCTGAACGCCAGCCCTCTGTAGCAACATCGTCTCGCTCTCTGTACATCAAAGAAGATTAAGATAGCCCTCGGCTATTGGGTCGTGGATGCGAGTTAATGATGGAAATCATGGCTGGCTGGCAGCCAGATCGCAGTATCGGGCATTGGGTTCTATGGGCCTGGCTTCTTGCTCTGGTCGTCTTAAGTGATTCTGAGTATAGTTTCTCATGGTACTATATACGAAGAATTCTTGCTAAATCGTGTATGGGCGCTGAGATATTTGATGAGGTTTATGATAGATACCTCCAATCTGTACTTGAAGGACTTGAGCCCCTGCCATTTTCTGCTTGGGCGTCGCTGATGATAGAGCTTGAGTCTATCCAGTTAAAAAAGAAATTACTGGAAGAGATGGAATCTGACATCCTTATCCAATTGGGAGCGCCCACCAATGGGCTCGGGAAAGTAAGTACGCGCAGTAAGAGTGTAAATGGCATACTTGAGCTATCGAATTATGAAGCTGTTAAGACCGTACCGTATACTGTCTCTACATGCCCTGACTAGACCCCCTAACTCCTATTAGGATCTGAATCAGGACCGCTATGCTCTGTTTCTAAGTAAATGAGATATCGCACAAAAAGCTAAAGCTGTTAAATAGATACACCATCTTACCTTCGCAGTGCGGCAACAACCCTCAGATTACAAGAGGATCCACGCTATGGCTGCTTAAACAAGAGCAGTCTATTCTCCCAGGTCAAAACATCTACAGGATTATATAGTCCTTTCTCCTGCAGGTGGGCATGGATTCCGGCTCACCCAACCACAACGAGGTCATGGTGCCTGAAGAGTATTTGCGCAGGCTCCATGAGACTGAAGAACGCCACAGTGCTGTTGTGGGACAGGCAATGGAGATTATATTCCTCGTAGACTTAGATACCAAACGCCTCATAGAGGTAAATCCAGCTTTTCAGAGGATATTGGGCTATACTGCAGAGGAAGCCATTGGACTTGAGCTGTACGACATCATTGCCCATGATAAAGAGAGCATTGATCTTAATATCCATCATATCCAAAGGGAAAAATGCTATTTCATAGGCGAAAGGCAGTACCGTCATAAGGATGGATCACTGGTCGATGTGGAAGTCAATGCATACCTTATCGCTTATAGCGGAAAAGAGGCTCTCTGTGTCATGGCCCGGGATATCACCGAGCACAAATGGATAGAAGAAGCTTATCGTGCGCTGGTCGATAATTCTCTTCAGGGATTAGTGATTTTTCAGGATAACAGCATCGCCTTTGCCAATAAAGCCTTCATTGAGATGATAGGCTATACTCTGGAAGAATTACGTACCATGTCGCCCGAAGAGGTCCAGGCGATTATATATTCAGAGGATCGGGCTTTTGTCTGGAGCCGCCTTATGGATCGCACCACTGGAAAGGACGTGACTGATAACTACCAGTTTCGTGTAGTTCAAAAGGATGGATATATACTCTGGTTAGATATGCATTCCAGCGTGATTGAATACTGGGGGAAGCCTGCAATTCAGTCTGCTGTAATTGATATTACAGAGCGCAAGCGCATTGAGGGAGAGCTAAAGGATAGCCAGGATCAGCTGCGTAAAATCACAGACAATATGCTTGATATGGTAAGCGAGACTGATACCAGAGGCATTTACAAATATGCCAGCCCATCCCATAAGAATGTCCTGGGGTATTCGCCTGATGAACTCTTAGGCAAATCAGTCTTCGCCTTAATTCATCCTGACGACTTAGAAAGAGTTGCCACTGCTTTTCAAGCCGCCATCAGCACACGTGCCCAAGGGAAAGCAGAGTATCGGTACAGGCATAAGGATGGCCGGTATATATGGATTGAGGCCATCGGAAATATCCTTTTCGATGAAACAGGATCAATCAATGGTGCAGTCTTCAGCAAGAGAGACGTATCTGAGCGCAAACAAATAGAAGCCTCTCTACATGACCATTTGAATTTTCTGCAGCAGTTGATGGATGCCATCCCAGCTCCAATCTTTTATAAGGATTTGAGAGGTGTCTATCTGGGATGCAATAGGGCTTTTGAGAATTACCTGGGACGAAAAAGAGAGGAGATCATAGGGAGATCCGTCTATGACTTAAGCCCCAGAGATCTTGCCGATAAATACTATGAGATGGACCAAAAGCTCTTCGAAAAACCTGGAACCCAGGTCTACGAATCATCGGTTCTCTATGCAGATGGAACCCGGCACGATGTGATCTTCAACAAGGCCACTTTTACCAAGGCTGATGGCAGTATAGATGGCTTAGTGGGAGTGATCCTGGATATCACAGAGCGCAAACAAGCAGAGGATATGCTTAAAAAGTCCCTCGTCGAGAAGGAGATACTGCTCAAAGAGATCCATCACCGGGTGAAAAATAACCTGCAGGTAATTACCAGCCTGCTCAACATCCAGGCCAGCTACCTCAGTGATGAGGATACCAAGGACATATTGGTGGAGTGCCAGAACAGAGTTAAATCCATGGCTCTGATCCATGAGAACCTGTACAGGTCTGAGAATCTGGGCATGGTGAACTTCGCTGACTATATACGGAACCTCATAGAGGCATTATTCCGAGCTTATAAGGTCGATAAGAGAAGGATCAGGCATAAGCTAGATCTGGATACAGTCTTCCTGGAGATCGACCAATCCATCCCCTGTGGCCTGATCCTCATAGAGCTGGTCACCAACAGCCTGAAGCATGCCTTCCCTAAAGATGGGAAAGGTGAGATTCAGATTGAGCTGCGCTTGATGAACGATATGGTTATGTTGACTGTGAGAGATAATGGGATTGGGCTTCCAGAGGATTTAGACATCAAAAAGACCTATTCCATGGGATTAAAGATCATAAACGGCCTGGTAAGACAGCTCAGAGGTACAATAGAGACAGACCTTAGCAATGGCACGGAGTTTAAGATAACTTTTGCTATGAGCAGATGAGGCCAGATCAATGTATGCGCGGAATTGGACTTCCCACACTGGATTGGAGCTTATCCTGTCTATGCTCTGACCGCTCGCCCCATTGGCCTGGAATAGGTTGTTTCCAAAGTAGAGAGT
>DATMZB010000322.1:0-6494 GCA_035560655.1 Methanotrichaceae archaeon
TCCGGGGACTTCTCACTCCGTCCTCTCTACTCCCGCAAGTTAAAGACAATATACCTCTCTTTTTGGATCTAAAAGTATTTATCACAGCGGATTAGATTAGGGCGCTGCATACGGCAAGGTCGGTAATATGGTTAGCACTTCTCCTGTGTCCAGGGCGTTAGAGGTTTATAAATATATTGATCCTTTGAGGACTCTTAGCGTGACCGATCTTCATAATAACGTTAAGCCCCTTGAGTCTCAGCTAGCTGGACTCGAAGGAACCTGGAGAGGACACTTCCCGGATAGCCTGCGTACTGGTGAACGCAATGCGCAATTCTAAGAGCAGGGCCGATGGACCTCGCTGGCCTGCGATGGATATAGCCGAGCGCAAGCAGTCTGAGGAGGCCCTCAGAACGGCGAAGGACGGCCCGGAGATTCTCTCCCAAGAAAGGACCGCCGAGATAATAAGGGAGAATCAGGTCCTTAATGAGACCAACGAGGCGCTGCAGGCCAGGATTGAAGCGCATAAGAGATCAGAGGTACTGCTTTCGCTCCAGTGCGACCTGGCAATAGCCCTCAGCTCAGCCAGCACCATGAATGATGCGCTCGGCTCAATACTGGATGCAGCCCTCAAGGTGGAGGGCATCGATAGCGGCGGAATTTACATCGTGAATGATTGCGGCGGGGCGGACCTGGTGCTGCATAGGGGACTGTCGGACAGGTTCATTGAAGCTTGCTCCCACTACGATGCCAGCTCGCCCCGGGCCTGCATGATCGCAGCTGGAAAGAATATCTACCTGGGATTTGCAGCCATCTGCGAGCAGCAGTTCAAGGTTGTTCTTGAGGAGGGCCTGAGATCCCTGGCAATACTTCCTGTGAAGCACAACGGCCGGGTAATAGCTGGTCTCAACCTCGCCTCTCATGCCTGTGATGAGATCTCCCCGGACGTCCGGACCACCCTAAAAGCCCTGGCTGCGTCAATTGGTGGAATCATAGCCAGGATTAAGGCTGAGGAGGAGCTGAGGAAAAGCGAGGAGCGGTTCAGAGCGATCTTTGAGACCGCTCACGATTCCATCTTCATCAAGGATGCATCTCTTCATTATATCCAGGTCAACCCTGAGATGGAGAGGCTCTTTGGCCAGCCCAAGTCGGAGCTGATAGGAAAAACTGATACCGACCTGTTCGGTGAGGAAGACGGCAGGCAGATAATAGAGACTGATCTCAGGGTACTGAGCGGCGAGATCGTTGAAGAGACGCATACCAAGCACGTTAACGGCATGCCCGTGACATTCCACGTGGTCAAGGTGCCCACGAGGGACGGATCAGAAAGGATATCCGGCCTGTGTGGGATTGCAAGGGACATAACCAGGCTGAAGCAATCTGAAGAATCTTTGAGAAGATCGAAGGATTACCTGAACAAAATCATCAATTCCATAGGGGACCCCCTCTTTATCAAGGATAGGCAGCACCGGCTGACTATGGTTAACGATGCCGCATGCAGGCTATTTAGATGCCATTCTGATGACCTCATAGGCAAGACCGCCCATGACCTCTTCCCCAGGGAGATGGCTGATATCTCATGGCAGAAGGATGAGGAGGTCTTCTTGAGCGGATCAGAGATTGTAAACGAGGAGACCAATACCTATGCTCCTGGGGTGACCCGCACAGTTCTCGTCAAGAGGACCCTGTTCACGGATGATGGTGGAAATCAGTTCCTTGTGGGCATAACGAGGGACATCACCGAGCAAAAGCAGGCCCAGGAGCAGATACGCTTCCAGGCGGCTCTTTTAGATCAGGTCCATAATGCAGTAATAGCCACAGACCTGGATGGAAACATAACTTACTGGAATAAGTTCGCTGAGACCCTCTTCCAGTGGAGTGCTGAGGAAATTCTTGGAAGAAATATCGCAGAGACCTTGGTGCAGGAGGACAAGCTGGACGTCATGAGGGGCGTGGTCCGTGATCTCATTGCGAGCGGCAGCCATGACGGAGAGCTCAGTGTAAGGAAGAAGGATGGCAGCACTGTGCCTACCTACCATAGCTTCAGCACCATAAAGGACGAACGGGGAGATATCATAGGCTTAGTGGGAGTGGCCGTCGACATAACTGAGCGCAAGCAGGCTGAAGAGTCTTTGATCAGATCAGAGGAAAGGTACCGTCTGGTGGTTGAGAACGCCAGTGAATCAATTGCAGTTGCCAGAGATGGTATGCTTAAGTTCGTCAACCCCAAGATGATGGAGCTCACTGGCTATACCAGAGAGGAGCTGCTCTCCCGGCCCTTCACGGAGTTCATACACCCGGATGACAGAGAGCTGGTCCTTCAGAGCCATTTAAGCAGGATCGGCAATGGAAAGAACTCAGGCAGCTCAAGCCCCGCTCCCGTATATCGATTTAGAATAGCTGCCAGAGATGGCAGCATCAAATGGGCTGAGATCAATGCCGTCTTGATCGAGTGGGAGGGAGAGACTGCCACATTGAACTTTTTAAATGATGTCACTGAAAGGGTGAGGGCAGAAGATGCTCTCATCAAATCTGAGAAGGCTATGAGAGCTGCCAAGGAGAAGGCTGAAGAGGCTGCCAGGGCCAAGTCAGAGTTCCTGGCCAACATGTCCCATGAGATTCGCACGCCAATGAACGCAGTCATTGGCCTTACAGGCCTCCTGCTGGACATGGACCTGAAAGAGGAGGAGAGGGAGTGCATAGAGACCATAAGGTCCAGCGGCGACGCTCTACTGGCTGTGATCAATGACATCCTCGACTTCTCCAAGATCGATAGCGGCAAGATTGAGCTGGAGCGCCAGCCTTTCGACCTGCGGTCCTGTATCGAGGAGGCCCTTGATATGGTGGCCTCAAAGGCGGCCGAGAAAGGCCTGCGCCTGGCCTGTGTTATGGACGATTCAGTGCCGACGGCCATTGCAAGCGATCCTACAAGGCTGAGGCAGATCCTGGCGAACTTGCTCAGCAACGCTGTCAAGTTCACAGAGAAGGGCGAGGTCGAGGTCGCAGTCACATCCCAGGCACTTGTGGGCGGCAGATATAAGCTCCACTTTGCAGTCAGGGACACGGGCATAGGCATACCCGAAGATAGAATGGATAAGCTCTTCCAATCGTTTTCCCAGGTGGACATGTCCACAACCCGCAAATACGGTGGCACGGGACTTGGCCTGGCAATAAGCAAGCGTTTAGTGGAATTAATGGATGGCGAGATCTGGGCTGAGAGCTCTCCCGGTATCGGGTCGGTGTTCCATCTCACTCTGCCGGTTGATATCTCCCTTGATAGCTTGCCCAAGCTAAAAGCTGGACCTTCTCAGCCCAGTACAGATGCGCATACCAATATGCGCATACTCATGGCCGAGGATAACGCAGTCAACCAGAAGGTCATACTTCAGATGCTCAGGAAGCTGGGGTATAGAGCGGATGTGGCAGCCGACGGCATTGAGGCTCTCAAAGCTCTGGAGCTCCAAGATTATGATCTGGTGCTCATGGATATACAGATGCCAGAGATGGATGGCTTTGAGACTACAAATGAGATACGCAAACGCTGGCCTGCTGGAAAGCAGCCCAGGATAATAGCTCTGACGGCCTATGCCTTAAAAGGCGATAGAGAGAGATGCCTGGAGGCGGGCATGGACGGCTACATCGCAAAGCCTGTGAAGATGGATGACCTGAGGGCTGCTTTGCTGCGCTGTGAGGCTCAGATGCTGAAACGATCAGGTTCTTCAAAGAATGAGGGCGATTCAACAGGGACGTGCAACGATGCCGGCGAGACTGTACCATGATATGGGAGATTACTCTTGAGGGAAGCAGACAAGAATAGAAATCAACTGATCTCCTCACGCAGCGCCCTGATTCTTGCAGCCTGCATAGTCCTCAGCTGTATGGCAGCTGCTGTACTGCTAAAAGACAATCCGGAGCTGAGGCGGACATTTGGAGATCTGGCATCTCCTCTGGTGAGCCTGCTTTCCGCACTCGGCCTGGTCTATGCGGCGCGCAGCTCTGTGAATCTGGGAAGGCGAGTTCAATTAGCCTGGACTGTGTTTGCTATCGCCCAGCTCACTCACACGATTGGAGACATAATCTGGCTGATAATTGATGTCGTACAGCATCAATCGCCCTTCCCATCGCTGGCCGATGGGCCTTATCTGGCCTCTTATTCCATGATCATCATCGGCATTCTTCTCCTGCCATCAATGCCCATGACCTCAAGTGAGAGGCTCAAAGTATTGCTGGATACGGGAATAGTGATGATCGCCTCGATCCTGATATTCTGGGCGTTCTTGATCGCTCCGACTATTGCATCCAATGCTGGAGCAGATACACTTGCCATGTATCTTGCGGTCGCCTATCCGGTCATGGATTTAGTGCTGCTCATAGCTCTGATGGAGATGGTCTTCACAAGGCTGAGCTCGGCTAGTCTTAAGCCGTTAGCGCTGTTGATGGCCAGCCTGGTGCTGGCGATCGGCACAGATGTAGTTTTCTCGAGCCAATCATTACAGCAAACACCCTTCGGGGATCTGCTTGGTATTGGCTGGATATCGGCCTTTGTGCTGGTCGGGCTGGCCGGGGTGTTTCAGGCTAATGCAGGGCAGCCTGACCCGTCCTCCATCGAGCCTGCGCCCGGGTATGTGAAGTTTACCTGGCCTTTTTATTTTCCATATATATTTTCAGGAGCCATCTACCTCCTGCTCGTTTACAGCCATGACCATCCATTTCCCATAGTATTCTCCACAATGGCTGCAGGCGCAGGCATCATCATCGGCCTTGTGATCGTCCGCCAGGTCGTGGCTGTGAAGGAGAACTCCAGGCTGTATGAGATGACTGTACAGGAGATTGCCCAGCGCAAACGTACCGAGGAAGAGATAAGAAGGCTAAACGAAGAGCTGGAAAGCCGGGTCACAGAGCGCACGGCGCAGCTTGAGACTGCCAACAGAGAGCTTATGAATGCCAAAGAAGCGGCAGAGGCTGCGATGGAAGCCAAATCCCAGTTTCTGGCCAACATGTCCCATGAAATTCGCACGCCAATGAACGCAGTCATTGGCCTTACAAGCCTCCTGCTGGATATGGACCTGAAAGAGGAGGTGCGGGAGTGCATAGAGACCATAAGGTCCAGCGGCGACGCTCTCCTCTCTGTCATCAATGACATCCTCGACTTCTCCAAGATCGACAGCGGCAAGATGGAGCTGGAGCACCAGCCATTCGACCTGCGGTCCTGTATCGAGGAGGCCCTTGATATGATGGGACCAAAGGCGGCCGAGAAAGGCCTGAGCCTGGCCTATTCTATGGATGATTCTGTGCCGAAGGCCATTGCAGGCGATCCTACGAGGCTGCGGCAGATTCTGATCAATCTCCTCAGTAACGCCATAAAGTTCACAGAGAAGGGCAATGTAGAGGTATCCGTCACGTCCCGGGCCATAGCGGGCGGCAGATACAGGCTCCACTTTGCAGTCAGGGATACGGGCATAGGCATACCCCGTGATAGAATGGAGCGGCTCTTCAAATCATTCTCCCAGGTGGATATGTCCACCACCCGCAAATACGGTGGCACTGGCCTCGGCCTGGCAATAAGCAAGCGTTTAGTGGAATTGATGGGCGGCAGGATCTGGGCTGAAAGTGAGCCCCACAAAGGGTCGGTATTCAATTTCACTCTGCCTGTTGATGGATCCTCAGATAGCCTGCCAGAGCCAAAAAAAGCTCCTTCTCAGCCCGCTGCCAGAGTGCATACCAATATGCGTATACTCATGGCTGAGGATAATGCTGTCAACCAGAGAGTCGTAGGGCAGATGCTGAGGAAACTGGGGTGCAGGGCAGACATAGCGGCGGATGGACTTGAAGTCCTGGAAGCCCTGGAGCTCCGGCCTTATGATCTGGTGCTGATGGATATACAGATGCCCGAGATGGACGGCCTGGAGGCAGCTCGCCAGATACGCAAACGATTGACTGCTGAGGATCAGCCACTTATAGTAGCAATCACCGCCTACGCTTTAGAAGGCGATCGTGAGAGATGCCTGGAGGCGGGCATGGACGGCTACATAGCAAAGCCCGTTAAGATGGACGATCTGAGGTCCGCACTCCTGAATTGCGAGGCTGAGATGCTGAAGAGGTCTGCCTCATGCGATAGAGAAGCAACGGAGCTTGGCAGTGATGTCTAGATGGAATTGAGCCTGTTTTCCGGCAAATCGTGCAGGGTCCTATCCTGCAATGGAAACCCCTGACTGGAACAATTACATGTCAGGCCCCAACCAGGACTGGCTGTGAAGGTGACTACTCCCCCGAATAAATTCGGGGGCATCTAGGTTGATTCCCAACCAAGGACTGTAATCCCAGTCGAAGGATATTCTTAGCAGCATTGAGATCTCTATCCATTACCAGCCCGCATATAGGACATCGATGGACTCTTTGGGAGAGCTCTCTTTTAACAAGTGAACCACAACCAGAGCATATCTGAGATGTGTATGCAGGATTGACCAGAACCATCTCACGACCGGCACTCGCAGCCTTGTACATGATATATGTTC
>DATMZB010000323.1:0-5108 GCA_035560655.1 Methanotrichaceae archaeon
GTATAAAGAACTACTGGAAAGGGAGCTATGAGTCGGACGATCCTTTAGGTGCAGCCAATCCTCATGAGTCAAGACGGCTCAATGAGGAGGCTCATAAGAACAAGTAATCTGCATATGCCACAATGTCCAGTTCTGTATGCACGGCATATGAATCACCGTATAATGGGTGAATCGCCCAAACATATCATTTTTTGATGACAGTTTCCAGATAAGTTTCTTCAAAAGGGCAACCTTTAAACCCTCAGGAAGCCCTGTCTCTTTTGGAGGTTAGAAGATGGGATTTAAATGTGTGGCATTAGTATTGGTCATCTTAGCAAGCCTGGCTTTCCAGGTTACAGCTCAGGATAGCAGCATTCCAACTTCAGACGACGTCAAGAAGTCGTTTCAAAACGAGGAAATATTCAAAACCAGCGCCAGGACTGGAATGAGCCCTGGCGTGGGCAAGGACGTGAGGACACCAGTGGTAGTAGTCCCAATTGCGAGCGTGGCTGGAAGCTGGTCCCTGACGCTCAAGGATGCTCAGGACAGGATCATGAACCTGACACTGGCCCAGAATGGAGATGCAATCTTTGGCCAGGGAGCAGTACTGATAACCCAGGGGATGCAGCCTATCTTGCAGCCAGTCTCCGTAGCAGGAACGGCTGTAGGAAACCATCTGTATCTCTTTGTCACACCCAGCAGCGGCCAGGAGCTCTACAGGATGGAGATAACGGTCATCTCGGGCTCTATGAATGGCAACTACCTGTATAGCGCTCCGGGAGTAGAGCAGCCGGGAGTAGCATTTGGAAAGCTGATAGGGCCTGACGCAGCAGGCTTTGTACCGCAGGGTGCATCAGTAGTGCCAGTTCCGGTCTCTAAAACGAATACCATGCCGCTTGGACCCAAGAACGAAGTACCATACTAAAGCCGGCAAGGGAGCAATCCCTGCCGGGTAATTCTCTTTTAATGCATTCTTCATGCTTTTAAGCTTCAGGCTTTCAGGCGCCGTGGCACCGGTGGGATATAATCCTCTGCAGTACTGCTGTGTGAAGTGCAGCCCAGGCCGAAAGAGCGGCCTTTTAAAAGACAAAGCAGGCTATTCGAGCCGGGCAGGACCTGAAATTAGAGGAGAGATGGGGAAGGGAGGCTCCAATATAGGAGCATCACAAAGATCATCTCCAGAACTGCCACCAGGGCTTCGATCCTGGGAGTGACGGAGCTATGAGCTTTTGGGAGAGCTCATGGATATGGGATCTGAGGAAGGATATCTCGGCATCCTTGGTCTTGATCACCTCTCGAAGCTTATCCAGCTCATAGGTATTGTTCTGCATCTCCTCTCTGATCTTGACCGCCTCGCCTCTGAGAGACTCGACCTCGGCGCGCTTCTCATCTCTCTGTGACTGGAGGTGGTCCTGCGCAAGCTTGATGTTTTCCAGCTCTCTATTTGCCTGCTCTAGCTGGCGTTTGAGCTGATCTGCCTGGCTGCGCTGTGCATCAGATTCAGCCTGCCTTTCAGCCTCCTGGGCTTTTAGGGTCTCTAGCTCACTCTTGAGCTGATCTACAATGGGCTGAAGATCTTCAGAGCCGGATACAGCAGCTCCGGCATTAAGCTGCTCTATCTGGGTCCTTAAGCTCTCAAGCTCCTGGTTGGCTGAGTCGAGCTGGTCTCTTAGCTGGATGGATTCTTCCTGGGTTGATGGCACAGCTCCAGACTGGTCCGGGTGAAGGTACTGATTGACTGCGTCCACCACCAGCTGTGTCCTCTTCACGCCCTTCTCCTCAGCAAGTCCGTCTAGCTCTGCCACAATCTGATCATCGAGTGTCGCATAAACACGCATGGTTGGTCATCCCTGGTATGTGGCAGCTCTATGGCCCATTACCAAATCACCGTTGCGGTCCAGATGTGCGGCACGGTCCATGCCTCATGTGGCCACTCCGGAACAATCTTAATATAGTAAGGCGACTATTTCGGGACTGATATGTCATCCCCTGAGATCTCTTTAGCTCAGGCCATAGAAGCTCTTAGGGATCTATCATCTGGACCTGACTTGGAGTTCTATTACCTGGGGCCGTCTGAGGACCTCACCCGCGCCGAGGTCTCCAGGTTGATCTTCAAGATAGAGAAGCTCTTTTGCAGGAACAGCTCTGCAGAGCTGGAGTACTGGCTTGGCATCTCTCTTAGAAATTACACCATCTGGTTTCTGCGCGGAGATGAGAGGGCGCCCGTGCTGCGCCGTGCGGCGGATCACCTGGAGAAGGCCTATACCCAGTGTTGCAGACTGTCTCAGGGAGGCCTGAGCAGATGGTCCATAGCACTGGAGCTGGGGCTTCTCCTCATGGACGAGCCCGAGGTGCAGGACCAAAAGAGGGGAATATCCTATCTTAAAGAGGCACATTTGGGCGCAGATGAGTACGACCCCAGGCTTTGCCGCTATGCTAAAGCTCTGCTTGACTCAGGCGATAACCTGGGAGCAGCAAAGACTGCCATTGAGCTTCTACGCATGGCCGAGAAATCTGACAGGTGGCGAGATAGAATCCCGTTGCAGATGATGGACATTGCCTCAAAAGCCTGCAACGCAGAGGCCAGAGGATGTGAGAGGAGCGAAGATATCGGCCAGGCCATCTCGTTGCTGCAAAGGCTCCTTGAAATGAGAGGAAATCTCGATGATAATGATCCAGGTCCCAGCAGCCAGACTGCCAGCCGGGCATAAGGATTAATTAACTATGGGTTCTAAGTAGCCCCAAGGGCTCTGACGGGATTGGCCCGCAAATGAGCCATCTCTGTAGCTCTGTAGCGCAGCATGGCGCTATCTTTGGCTGCAGATAGTGGAGAGCGGCCGAGATCAGGTGGTAGTTATGATGAAGAGGTTCGACAAGCTGCTGGAGAATGAGGTGTCTGGCTATAAGGGCGAGTTTGGAGATATAATCAGCCAGGCTCCGGCGTTATACAGATTGATGACCCGTCTGCTCGACGATCCAGACCTGCCCAGGGATATGTCCCAGATGGTGATTGCAGCCATAGCCTATTTCATACTGCCCGAGGACGCCATACCCGAGGACAAGTACGGCCCCATGGGGTTCATAGATGATATTTATCTCTGTGCCTTCGTGGCCGATAAGGTGATGCAGGCAGCAGGCAAAGAGGAGATACTTGTCAGAAACTGGGACGGGGAAATGCCTGTGGTCCCACTGGTGAAGGGCATCCTGGCACGTGAGAAGGAGCTGCTCGGAGATAAGAAAGGGCGGATCATGGAGCTCATAGGATACGGTCAGGAAAGCGAGATTTGACCTTTCAGATCAAGACCAAGATCCAGGACCATGAAAAGAGTGGCGATGTGGATCGCCCTCATAAGCTCAGGTATGGGGAAAGGACCGTTTGGCATGCCCAGGTGCGGCCCGTTTGAGGTCAGCTTTCCAGGACTCACAGCATCCATATACAGGTCTTCTTCCATCTCCTGGGCCATGCGATATGAAAGCTCCTTCCAATCTATGCACCCGTCCAGCTGGAGCTCTGAGCAAGTCAGCTGCCGGTAGTATTGGTCAAAGCAGCCCTTGATCATCGTCTCTTGCGCACTTATGTTGAAGCATCCCCTGTTTCTGAAGTAGCTGCCAATGATCAAGCTGAGGGATAGGAGATGCTCTCCTATGAGGATCTGAAGGTCTCCGGCTGAAATAGAATCATAAAGCTCGATATGCTCGAAGTCTGCCAGCCCCGAGAGCCGGAGATTGGGGTATGTGCATGATTCTCGCCACATCTCCAGCCTGCCTGCGACCTTTGCCCGCCACCTGTACCTTCTGGCATCACACTCCCGACCAGCATGCACATCATGCCTGTGGAAGAGAGGCATAAGCGAGGTGTGGATGGACCCGGACCTGGCCATCATGGCCAAATCCCCAGAGCAGACTGCCAGGCCTTTTTTTAAATCATCAATCGAGAGGCTTGGATCATTCAGATATGTGAAGTAGCTTCGATCTGCAGTGTAGCAGATGGCATATGTGCCTGCTTCGCGGCATCTTTGAAGGCTTTTGTATATGGGAGCATACTGTCCACCATCAAAGCCCTCTATCCTGAAGAGCCCGCCCAGCGGCACGGGCAGCCTGCTGGACAGGCCAAGGCCTGCAAGGAACTTCATCATCTCCGCCTCCCTGGCCAGGCGGTCCTCGCATCCTGGCCTGATGGAAAGCTTGACTGCAAGATACCCTCTGTCTATGGGCGAGATCAATGTCCTCCCCCGCCTCTCCAGCTCTCCGGCACCGTATTCCTTCAGAAGCGCATCAAGGTCGATGCTTCTGGCGCCGACATTCTCTTTCACAGAGTTGGCAGACGAAAATCTCAACAGGCCCTGGCCACACAGCATATCAGACAGTGCCTTGAAATCGGTGTTCTCAACCTTCGTCACCAATCCATCGTTGCGTTCCATCCTGAAGCTGTACAGCCTGGATATATCCCAGGCCCGCAATCCGTGGCTGGATAGCTGGCAAGGTATGCTCACGCCCCGGGGCGTCTCATCCATGATCTTCCTGATGCGAAGGGCCAGCGCCATTGCAGCGCCCCTTCGTATGAGGAATGAGTTGTCTTTCAGAATAGATTCCAGGCGTTCAAGGCCAATGTCCCCAAGACCGATCATGGCCTCCATGACCTCTTCCTGGCCTGAGATGAGCAGCTTGGCCAGGAGATCCAGGCGCTCATTATAAGGCTCTGGTCCGTGCATGTGCATGCCACCCGCCTGAATGACTGCACTGGCAGCTATGCGGCGCAGGTGGAAGCTTTCGCTATCTAGGAGTGCAATGATCGCCCGGATTGCCTGTTCTCCGCCCAGGCAACCCAGGGCAGATATGGCCTCATGCCTGACTGAGGGATAATCGTCTTCAATGGCCTTTATCAGGACCTCGACTGACCCTCTATCTCCCATCTTGCCAAGAGCCCTGGCTGCCCTGAGGCGCAGGCGGTGATCCAGGGAACGGTCAATCAGCAGCCGTTCCAGGGCAGATATGGCATCGGGGCCAGCGCATCTTATGAGCCCGTCTATGTAATCATGGCTTGAATAATGGCAGAGGATGTGGCGGCACAGCTCGTCCATGCTTTGAGAGTTTGGTTCTTCAGAAAAGGTTTGGTCTCTTAATTTCCG
>DATMZB010000324.1:0-8509 GCA_035560655.1 Methanotrichaceae archaeon
GCACCAAGCTCACGCTGCGCGGAAAAGCCGCTGAGGATTTCCTCGTTCTGGCGTTCAAGGCTGCAGGAAATGTAGTCAAGATAGGCTCTTTTGACCAGCAGGGCAACTTCTCATTCGGGATTGAGGAGCATACCGACTTCCCGGGCATGAGGTACGACCCAGAGATAGGCATATTTGGCATGGACGTATCCGTGGCCATGAAGAGGGCCGGATACCGCATAGCCAGAAGAAGAGTGGCTCAAAGGAAGGTCCCCACCAGGCAGAAGCTGGGCCCTGAAGACACAATGGGCTTCATCCAGAAGAAGTTCGGCGTGGAGATCGTGGAGGCGGCATGAAGAAGAGCAAGAAGAGCTTTGGCAGGGGCGCAAACGCCTGCAGGCGCTGCGGCAGAAACGCAGGGCTTGTCAGGAAGTACGGAGTTTACCTCTGCAGGCAGTGCTTCAGAGAGATAGCTCCTGAGATGGGCTTTGAGAAGTATTCGTAGGTGGTAACATGTTATTAGATCCGCTCGCCGACGCAATGTCCATTATTAAGAATGCAGAGAGCGTTGGCAAACCAGAGTGTATCATCCATCCAGCCTCCAAGCTTATAGGTACTACCCTTAAGGTTATGGCTGATCGGGGATACATCGGCGAGTTTGAGTTCATCGATGATGGAAAATCAGGAATGTTCAAGGTTAAGCTACTTGGCAGGATCAACAGGTGTGGGGTAATAAAGCCCAGATTTGCCACAAAGGTAGCTGACCTAGAGAAGTGGGAGAAGCGATTCCTCCCAGCCAGAAATTTCGGCCTTCTGATCATGACCACCAGCAAGGGTGTCATTGCCCATGCTGATGCCAGGACTCAGAACCTAGGCGGCCAGCTTCTGGCGTACGTCTACTAGGTGGTTTAATGGTTAAAGAGGTGGCACGGCAGATAGCTATCCCAGAAGGAGTCGATATCACAATTAGCGATAGCACCGTCACTGTGAAGGGGCCAAATGGCGTCCTATCCAGGAGGCTGTGGTATCCGTCAATTGAGATCACAAGAGAAGACTCCAACCTGATGGTTAACTCGAAGGTCGATCGCAAGCAGCACAGGGCGATGGTAGGAACCATCACTGCCCACATATCAAACATGATTGAGGGCGTGACAAAGGGCTTCGAGTACAGGATGAAGGCCGTATACTCACACTTCCCAATACAGCTCAAGGCAACGCCCACAGAGCTGGTCATTAACAACTTCCTCGGCGAGAGAAGGGCCAGGTCTGCCAAGGTAGTTGGCAAGACCAAGATTGAGGTCAACAAGGACGAGGTCGTAGTAAAGGGAATTGATAAGGAGAATGTCGGACAGACTATGGCCAACATAGAGCAGGCGACCAGAGTCAAGGGATTCGATATCAGGGTATTCCAGGACGGAATATACCTGGTGGAGAAGAGGTGACCTCATGGCAGAAAATATGCTTAGAGTCAGGGCAAGGCAGAAGGCCAAGAAGCCCTCCTTCAACCGCCATGATTGCCAGAAGAAGAAGAGGCTGGGCACTAGCTGGAGAAAGCCTCGCGGCATTCACAACAAGATGAGAGACCAGATCGCGGCCAAAGGCGGCATAGTCAAAGCCGGATATGGAAGCCCCAGGGCTGTTCGCGGGTTCCATCCATCCGGATACAAAGAGGTCTTTGTAAAGTCCATCGCTGATCTCGATGGTGCAGAGGGCTGCGTACTGCGCATAGCCGCAGCTATAGGCGGAAGAAAGCGGGCAATTATCATTGCCAAGGCTGCAGAGATGAACCTGAGGGTCTTGAACCCCAAGGTAGTAGCAGCTGAGCCCGTGGCTGAGGCTGAAGCAGAGCCTGAATCTGAAGCCGGAGGCGAGTGAAATGGCCAACTTCTCAACACATAAGAGGCTGGCTGCAAGCGAGCTTGGCATAGGCGAGTCCAGGGTCTGGATCAATCCCGATCCCGAGGCAGCGACTGCCATTGCAGACGCCATAACCAGAGAGGACATCCGTGCCCAGATCGAGGCCGGAAACATCAAGGCCAAGCCCAAGAAGGGCAACAGCAGGTCCAGGTTCAGGTTGAGGGCAGCCAAGCGTGCCTATGGCCACTGCAAGGGTGCAGGCCACAGGAAGGGAGCCAAGGGCGCAAGACGTCCCAGGAAAGAACTGTGGATGACAAAGATCCGGGCGCTTAGAAGAAGGCTCACTGAGCTTAAAGAGGGCGGCCAGATAGATGTCCGCACATACCGCATGCTCTACAGAAAATCTGCGGGCGGCGAGTACAGGTCCATATCGCACCTGAATTCTTACATAAAGGCTAAAGGCCTAATGAGGGGTGAGTGAATTGGCTACAGGACCCCGATACAAGGTGCCCTTCAGAAGGCGGAGAGAGGGCAAGACCAACTATCACGTGAGATATAAGCTCATATTGTCAAAGAAACCAAGAGTAGTGGTCAGGAAGAGCAACGGGAACATGCTCATGCAGCTGGTAGTGGCCATGCAGGACGGAGATAAGACCCTGCTGACTGTCACCTCTAAAGAGCTGAAAGATTATGGGTTCATCCATGCCACAGGCAATCTGCCAGCAGCATATCTGACAGGCCTCCTCTTTGGAAAGAAGATGCTGGCCATGGGCCAGAACGAGGCTATAGCAGATATCGGCCTGCACGCCTCAACCAAGGGCGGCAGGATATACTCTGCAATCAAAGGCGTAGTTGATGCCGGAGTCACCGTGCCTCACAGCCCAGAGATATTCCCAGAGGACGAGAGAATCCGCGGCGAGCACATAAAGGATTACACTGGCGTAGATGTCGTGGCCTTGTTTGAAGCTGCCAAGGAAAAGATATTGAGGTGATAACGTGGTGTACCGCAAGGGCAAGAAACAGGATCAAGGCCGCAAGAAGGAGTATTACCAGGCGGAGTGGATCCCCAAAACCAGGCTTGGCAAGCTAGTATATGAGGGCCAGGTCACAACCTTTGAGGAGGCACTCGCGTCTGGCCTCCCCATCAAGGAGCCCGGCTTGATAGATGTGCTTCTGCCGGGAATGGAAGATGAGGTTCTTGATATCAATATGGTCCAGAGGATGACCGACTCTGGACGCAGGGTCAAGTTCAGAACTACAGTCATAGTCGGAAATAAGGACGGATATATTGGTCTTGGCGAGGGCAAGGACGTTCAGGTCGGTCCCGCCATAAAGAAGGGCATAGACAACGCAAAGCTTAACATCTTAAAGATTAACAGAGGGTGTGGCTCCTGGGAGTGCGGCTGCGGCCAGCCCCATACAGTGCCCTTCGAGGTCCTTGGAAAATCAGGAAGCGTCCGTGTTTTCCTCATACCGGCACCAAGAGGACTTGGGCTTGCAGCAGGCGACAAGTCTCGCAGAGTCATGGAGATGGCAGGCATCAGGGATGTCTGGACCAGGACTGAAGGGTCCACCAGAACCACGCTGAACTTCGCCAAGGCAACCTATGATGCCCTCCTGAGCACGATCACAGTGAGGTCCTGAAGATGTATGCAATAGTGCGCATCAGGGGCGGAGTCAACACAAGGCCCGAGATCAAGGACACCCTGGATATGCTGCGCATAAACAGAGTCAACCACTGCGTAGTGCTCAAGGAAGATCCTCACTACAGGGGCATGATCCAGGTAGTCAAGGACTACGTAGCCTGGGGCAAGGTAGGCGATGAGACCCTGGCCATGCTTCTTGAGAAGCGCGGACGGCTCAGCGGCAACAGGCGCCTCACCGACCAGTACGTAAAAGAGAACTCCTCATATGGCTCAATAAAGGAGTTCGCAAAGGCGGTGGAAGCAGGCAACGCGAGCTTAAAGGATCTGGGCATAAAGCCGGTCTTCAGGCTCCATCCTCCCAGAAAGGGGTTCAAGACCACAAAGAAGACAGCACAGCAGGGCGGAGTGCTCGGCTTCCACGAGGCCATAGAGGACGTCATATCCAAGATGAGGTAGAATCATGGTTAGACCAAAGACCAAGGAACGCAGAGGGCATAGGACATACCACGGCAAGCACAAGAACGAGAGAGGCGGCGGCTCGAGGGGCGGCCGTGGTGATTCAGGAAAGTGCAAGCACCACTTCATGAGGTCTATACTCCGCGGCACGCAGATGGGCAAGCACGGGTTCCATCAGCCAAACGCAGTGGACATAGATGTCGTAAATGTGGATGTTCTAGACCAGGTGGCAGGCACAGACGGAAAGGTAGATCTGGGCCAGACCAAAGTCCTAGGCCGCGGCAAGGTTACCAGGAAGCTCTCAGTTAGCGCAGCTGGTTTTTCCGCAGTGGCCAAGGAGAAGATCGAGGCTGCTGGCGGTGAAGCAGTAGAGATATGAACCAGCATAGCTTCTTCTATGCCATTGAGCCAATTGTCCGGAGGCTTCCCGCAGTGGAGAGGCCTTCGGGACATGTTCACTTTAAGAGAAAGCTGACCTGGACTCTGGCCATACTCCTGCTCTACTTCGCACTCTCGAATGTGCCTCTCTTCGGGCTCTCGCCCGCATCAGTGGACTTCTTCGCCCAGTACAGAGCCTTCTTTGCAGGGTCATTTGGATCGCTGATGCTTCTGGGAATCGGTCCCATAGTCACGGCATCCATAGTGCTGCAGCTGCTCGTGGGCGCGGATATAATCAAGCTCAACCTGTCCGATCCGCGAGACCAGGCCGTCTTCCAGGGTACGCAGAAAGCTTTAGTCTTCATCATGATAGCCGTAGAGGCTTTGCCTCAGGTCTTTGGCGGATACCTGCTTCCAAATACCACACTGGCAAGCAGCCTGGGTGTATCCCCGGGCATGCTATCATTCATAATATTCCTGCAGGTCTTCCTGGGCGGCGCCCTGATACTCTTCATGGATGAAGTTGTATCCAAGTGGGGTGTGGGCTCAGGAGTTGGCCTGTTCATAGTGGCAGGCGTCAGCCAGCAGCTGGTCACCGGCATCCTTAACTGGGCTCCGGGAGACGGCGGGCTGCCTGTGGGAATTATCCCCAAGTGGTTCGAGATATTCAGGCAGGGCTTGGTCGGCCTGGATACGCTTTTCACTGGAGAAGGGCTGAACTACGTCTTCGTGACTGGAGGAATTCTGGCCCTGATATCCACAGTGGCCATCATCCTGCTGGTAGTCTTCGTCGAGTCCACGAGAGTAGAGATACCTCTGGCCCACAGCAGGGTCAGGGGCGCCAGAGGAAGGTTCCCTGTAAAGCTTGTATATGCAAGCGTCTTGCCCATGATCTTGGTCAGGGCCATACAGGCCAACATCCAGATGATAGGAGCTCTGCTGGCTGCCAAGATTGGAACCGTAACCACGGCCGTGGCCACTGGTGAGGGCGTGCGCACAGTATACACCGGCTACTCCAGCTGGCTTGGCACGTTCATATCCACCACCAGGTATAACCTGGATACCAATGCCGTTCTCAGCGCCAGCTCACCTCAGCCCGTATCAGGGTTGATGTACTACCTAGCGCCCATACACGGGCCCAGCGCCTGGATACCAAGCCTGGTTGCCCAGTCAAGTGCTGGAATGGTAGAGCTTGGAGTACCGGCGATACAGGGGTGGCAGATCTGGTTGCACCTGTTCACTGATGCTGCGTTCCTGATCATAGGTGGCGTAATATTCGCCATATTCTGGATTCAGACCACAGGAATGGGCGCTGACAAGGTTGCACAGAAGATCCATAATTCGGGTCTGCAGGTGCCTGGCTACAGGAGAAGCCCGCAAAGCATTGAGAAGCTGATGGAGAGGTATATCCCGAAGGTAACGGTCATAGGAGGCATAATCATAGGCCTTCTGACTCTGGTATCAAGCGCTCTGGGAACCCTGGGCGGAGCCGGAGGAACTGGCCTGCTCCTGACTGTGTCCATCGTATACAGGCTCTATGAGCAGGTAGCAAGCGAGCAGATACAGGAGATGTACCCAATGATGCAGAAGTTCTTTGGAGCGAGTGGATGAACGCCAAGCTGACCAAGGGCCTGGATAATCTAGCATTAGCAGTGGGCTTTATCCTGATGTTCGGGATAATGATAAGTGAAGAACTCAGGCATCTCTTGGGTGTGGGCATGGGCTACATCCTGGGGTGGATGCCTGGCCTCTTCCCCTTTGGAGTGGTCCTCTTCATAATGGCGGCCATCACCGGCCTTTATGCCAGCCTTATCCAGAAGTATACCATGGACTGGGACTTCATGAGGTCTCAGCAGGAGAAGATGACCCGGGTTCAAAGGGAGCTTAAAGAGGCTCAGCTCTCTGGAGACCAGGCCAGGCAGCAAAAGCTCCAGCAAGAGCAGATGAAGATGGTCTCAGAGCAGGGCAAGATGATGCAGATGCAGTTCAAGCCCATGCTGTATATTGGAATCATCTCCATACCTCTGTTCATGTGGGCTTACCTGTACATTGCCGAGCATGCCCTAACCATGAACTTCCCCTTCTGGGGAACGCAGCAAGTCACAGCAGTGGTCCTCGGACCGATAGTGTACTGGTACTACTGGTACTTCATCTGCTCAATCCCCGTGTCTCAGATAATCAGGAAGGCTCTGGATATAGGAAGCATGGGATGATAATAACCATAAGCGGAGGACCTGGGACAGGGACTACAACCCTGGCCCGAGGCCTTTCAACAGAGCTTAAACTGCGCTGGGTAAACTCTGGAGAGCTCTTTCGCAAGATCGCAAGCGAGAAGAACGTCACAGTAAAAGAGCTCAACAGGCTGGCCGAGCGCGGGCCTGAGGTAGATTACCTCATAGACGATGCTCAGAAAGTCCTGGCCAAGGACGGACAGGGCGTATTCGAGGGCAGGCTGTCGGGGCATCTGCTTCCTGCAGACCTCAAGGTTCTTTTAAAGAGTGATATCCGGGTCAGAGCTGAGCGGATTGCAGTCCGGGAATCAAAGTTGGCTGAGGACGCACTTCACGAGACCAGGACCAGAGAGGAGAGCGAGGCCAGGCGCTATAAGATGTACTACAACATAGATATTGCAGACTTAAGCGTATATGACCTGGTTGTGGATACAGGCAAGTTCAATGAGAAAGGGACAATGCAGATAGTTCTTGCTGCTGCGAGGGCACTCCAGAAATGAGCGCTACTAAAGCACTTCCCTCAGAGAGGACCAGATCGGTGCTCGTAAAGAGGAGAGCCAAGGTCAAGACCGATCCTGCATACGGATGTCCGCCGCTGGAGAGGTCCCTGGAGGCGCACATGAAGCTGGGCGCCATCAACCTGGACAAGCCTTCCGGACCCACAAGCCATGAGGTTGTGGCCTGGGTCAAGAATATCCTAAACGTGGAGAAGGCCGGGCACAGCGGCACTTTGGATCCAAAGGTCACAGGCATCCTTCCCGTGATGCTGGGCGACGCCACAAGGATAATGGATGTCCTGCTTGAGGCTGGAAAGGAGTATATCTGCCTCATGAGGGTTCATAAGGCAGTGCCGCGCAAGAGGATACTTGAGGTATGCGGCGAGTTTCAAGGCCCTATATTTCAAAAGCCCCCTCTCAAGTCAAGCGTTGTAAAGCAGCTGCGCACAAGGACGATTTATTACCTGGATGTGCTGGAGATTGACGGCCAGAGCGTCTTATTCCAGGCTGGGTGCCAGGCTGGCACATACATACGCAAGCTCTGCTTCGACATAGGACTTGCTCTTGGAACCGGCGCGAATATGGAAGAGCTGCGCAGGACCAAGGCCGGGCCTTTCAAAGAGGATGCCTCCCTGGTTACATTGCACCAGGTTAAGGACGCCTATGTTCTCTGGCAGGAGACTGGAGATGAGCGCGAGCTTAGAAGGGTGATACAGCCGGTAGAGGCTGCGGTTGCTTTTCTTCCAAGGCTTGTAATTGCGGATAACGCGATTGACGCCATATGTCACGGCGCGCCCCTGGCGGCTCCCGGACTCATCAGCCTGGAGACAGATATAAATAAGGGCGATGATGTAGCTATCTTCTCCCTGAAGGGAGAGGCTGTGGCACTTGCCATTGCGGATCTAACAAGCCAAGAGATGCTGGCATCCGAGAGGGGCATCATAGCCAGGACCGAAAGGGTAATAATGGAGCCCGGCACTTATCCCCGGATGTGGAAGCTGGCCCAGGGCGCCTCCGGCGCAGTGGCGGCTTCGCAGGGTCAGGGCAGCAAATAAAGAATATCGCAAGTCAGAGAAAAGAGCCGAGGTCGTCTAGCGGTAGGGCGCCAGCCTGGAGAGATCCCTCCTAGATAGCTGGTGACTCGCAAGGGTCTCGTGAGTTCGAATCTCACCCTCGGCGCTTAAAACATTTCTCAAGCCTCATTCTGCGAAGAGATCTTTTTCTTTGTACTCACATTAGAAACTTTTAAGTTGGCATATAGCATAGACGTATGGCAATGAGTTCTGAAGCGGAGCTGTTGAAGGCCATTTATGAGGAGATAAAGGCCGTTAACAGGAATTTAGATGACCTATCTAGTCGAGTAGATTTATTAGAGATGCTCTTAATTCCAGAAGAGGAAATAAGCAGAAGTGATTCCGAGCGGCTAGATAGATTATCGGAAGAGACTCGGAGGAAAGGCGTGGCC
>DATMZB010000325.1:0-5702 GCA_035560655.1 Methanotrichaceae archaeon
GAGGGAGTGGGACATGAACTCAACGCTGTGCGACTGCGACCTTGGCAAGGATAATGAGTGCGATACCTGTCCGATGGTGGTGGCTGTAGATCTGCCGCTGTATCCATGATGAGGTGGCCGGGCCAGGAGGGCAGCTGGCCCGGCAAAGATCCAGGCTGCAAGCCGCAAAGCGAAGGGACGCTGGAGCATACAAGACGCATGAAAGGCGGTCTGCCCAGATCCTTCTTGCCATGCTATGTGCCAAGGCCTTTCAGCCATGGCCAGTCACCCCTGACACGAGCCGTGATGAAGGCTCACCTAAAAATGCCTCATGTAGCCGAGCTTTAGAGACATGGCCTTGAGTGGCAGCTCCTTCTGCTATTATCTCGCCCAGTCGGCCGAGGAAGAATAACTCTCAGAACCTGCCCGTTATTCCAAAAAGGATACATCTGTATCTGAAAAATTCCAGTCCGAGCCTCAGATAGGGGTCCGGGATGGAGCCCGGCAGAGTGGATGCCTGTCAGTGCTGGCCCCTCCCTGTATGGAGTGAGCCGCATCGCATGCCCCATCGCCGTCCTTATCCTGACACACTTGAGCAGGCGAGCTGTAGTCGCCATAGAAGTTGCCTGATCTGCCGTCATCCCATTGGTTCTGGCCAGACTCATCATAGGCATTGTAGTCCAGGTTATGGTCAAGGATGTTCCCATATACCCTGTTATCAGCGCTATAATAGTTGATGCTGATGCCGATACGGTTATTCATAGCGATGTTATTGGTGATGATGTTCTCATACGACGACTCAAGGAAGACTGCATCATGGCAGCCACTGATGTTGTTGTCAGAAATGAAGTTCTCATTGCTGGACCTGATCTGTATCCCTGTGACCTGGCTCTGACTGGCGCTATTATGAGAGACTATATTCTTCCTGGAGTCCACCTCCAGGCATATTCCGTCCTTGTTCCTATCTGCTCTGTTGAGCTTGATGGTGTTATTGATTGAGGATAAAAGCTCAATTCCATCATTGCTGTTGTTGAAGGCCAGGTTGTCTACGATCACATTTTGCCCGGATTTGGAGACCTCTATGCCGGCATCTCCGTTATCCCTGGCCACGTTAGACCTTATCGCATTCCCATCAGATTGATCGAGCTCAATGCCGGCATCTCCATTGCTATAGACCGTATTTCCTGAGAGTGTGTTATTGCTCGAATCGTCCAGCGCTATTCCCGCATACTCATTATTATCAGCAGTGCTGTTCAGTATGGAGTTGCCGTTGGAGATCACCTGAATACCATCCTCAGAGGAGTTGGTTGCCCTGATCCCATCTATCCTGACGCCGTCAGCAGAGATCACTATGGCACATTCATTGCCTCCGGCGTCTATAACCGGCATCTCACTGCCTGATGCCATGCCGCGTAATATCAGGGGCTTGGTCACATTGACGTTCTCTTTATATATGCCCCCAAAAACCTCAACCACATCACCAGAATCAGCCTTCTCAATAGCCTGCTGAATGCCGGGTGAGCTGTCTCCAGGGAGGACTGTGATTACCGCAGCATCAGCAGAGCACATCAACAGCAGGATCAGCGCCGCTGAGATGATAATTCCAGTGAGCAGGCTTTTTTTAAGGCTGCAAGGGTTCATTTGAAGGAGCGAAGAGCTTGAAATGGATCTTGATCTGAATGGCATTAGACATCTCCTGATAATGTGCTCAAGCTTGCTTTCAGGTCATCAGAGATCCTGGCACCTGTCAGGTTAGCTTTGGATAGAGATAACAGAGTAAACTGGTCATATTTAATGCGCTCAAGATCAGACCCACGCAGGTCTGCCCCAGATAGCTCAACCTGACTTAGAGCTGCGCCTCTCATATTCACGCCGGTCATGTTGGAGTTGGTCAAATACACATTATCCAGGTGCGAGTTTCGCAGCGTTGCTCCGCGCATATCCACGCCTCGCAGGTCCAGCTCCCTCAGGCTCACCCTGTTCAGCTTGGCTCCGCAGAGCCTGACGCCGGTCATGCGGACAGATCCAAGATCTGCATCTGAGAGATCTGCACCTGTCAGGTTCGCCCTGGTCAGGTCGGCATAGTGCATCTTGGCTGAGGCCAGGTTGGCTCCGCTTAGGTTGGCTTCAGTCAGATCGGCATAGCCCAGGTTAGCCCACTTAAGATTGGCATCATTTAGATTGGACCTCATAAGATAAGCCCTGGTGAAATCGGCATCGCTTAGGTCTGCATCAGTTAAATTTGCACTATAAAGCTCAGCCCTGGAAAACTGGCCCCGGGATAGGTGGCTTTCTCCCATCTCTGTCCAGCTCATATGAGCGCCTATAAGGTTGGCACTGATTAAAGAGATCCCTTTGAGGTTGGCGCTGCTGAGGTCTGACCTAAAGAGCCTGGCGCCGCTCAGGTTCGCTCCGGTCAGGTCTGTCTCTGTCAGGTCTGCCTCAGTCAGGTCCGACTTGATCAGACGGGCGCCTTTGAGCTTTGCCCCACACATCTGAGCTCCTTCAAGTGTTGACTCAGAGAGGTCGGCACCGCTTAAGTCTGCGCCAGAGAGGACTGATTCCGTCAGGTTTGCCCTGACCAACCTGGCATCGTTCAGGTACGCATCGCTCAGCCAAGCTGATATCAGATAGGTGCCATTGAGGTCGGCTCCATGCAGATCTGAGCCCTGCAGGTCTGTCTGATTGAGATGGAGCCCGCTTAGGTCCAGCCCTGATAGATTCATGCCGCTTAAATTGGCCTGGTCTTCCATCATGAGGTCTTGCGGCTGGGCCACAGCCCAGGCCATATGACATCCAGCTATTAGCAGTAGGGCCGATACCAGCCGCGTGATGAATTTGAGATGCATTGCCACTCCTAACCTAAGTCCCTCATACTCTATATTCCAAGTATCGGATGGATCTCCAAATTTATCTTAGGCTCCCTGAGATATGACCTTCAGGTCTGATTTCAGATCATCAGAGATCTTTGCGCCCTTGAGATTGGCCTTAGCCAGAGAGTAGAGAGTGAACTGATCGTATGTAATATGCTCCAGGTTAGCATCGCTTAGATCTACTCCCGTAAGCTCGACCTGAGTGAGAGTTGCATCTCTCATGTCCGCGCCCGTCATGTTTGCATCTGTCAGAAAGACTATGTTTAGGTTGGAGTTATGCAGGGACGCCCCTCTCAGATCATCTCCTCTCAAGTCCAGCTCCCTCAGGCTCACACGGTTGAGCTTGGCCTCTGAGAGGACAGCACCCACCAGCCTTATTGAACTCAGCACTGCATCAGAAAGGTCTGCTCCATGCAAGTTGGCCCTGGTCAGGTCCGCATAGGGGAGCTTGGCCGAGTCCAGGCTGGCGCCGGTTAGGTTGGCCTCGGTCAGATCTGCATAGGCCAGATTGGCATGGTTCAGGTTGGCACCATTAAGCTTGGCCCTCATAAGGTATGCTCTGGTGAAATCAGCGTCACTTAGGTCTGCCCCAGTTAAATTTGCACTATAAAGCTCAGCTCTGGAAAACTGCCCATTGGATAGATAGCTTCCTCCCATCTCAGTCCAGCTTATATGTGCACCTATGAGGTTGGCATTGACTAGATAGATATCCTTCAGTATTGCGTTGCTAAGGTCGGTCCTAAATAGCCTGGCATCTCTAAGATCTGCACCTGTCAGGTCTGCATCGGACAGGTCTGCCTCAGTCAGATCTGTCTTTACCAGGCGAGCACCTGGTAGACTCGCCTTGGATAGCCGAGCCCGCCTGAGCACTGCTTCAGACAGGTCTGAGTTGGATAGGTCTGACTCTGAGAGGATGGCTCCGGTCAGGTCTGCATGGCTGAGTCTTGCATCCTGAAGTTGTGCGCCATCAAGCCAGGCAGACCGGAGATAGGTGCCGTTTAAGATTGAGCCATTGAGAATGGACCTCCTGAGGTCAGACTGGTTGAGGTGTACTCCGCTAAGATTTTTGGCGGATAGGTCCATATCGCTCAGATTGGCCCGATCCTGCAACCTGGGATCTGGCGCCAGTTCTCCGTCCGCTATGCAGCCAGCGAGGAGCAGCAGGCCCACCACCAGCAGCAAGAGAAATTTACGCTGCATTATCCACCTGCGTTACATCACTTATGTCTCGGCTTACATGGCAATTCATGGCTCTATCTTCCCGGAAGCCAGCAATCTGATATCAGCCCTCAGGTCATTGCTCAGGTTTGGTCCGTGCATATTCCGATGGCTCAAGGTTGCATGATCACAGGGATTTGGCCCGACTTGGATGCAGGCTAGGGCCATCATGCATGGCAAGATTGCTGCCATCTGGATCAGCGATTTGAGTGACATTGGTTGGTTTCCTAAGACGGCTATCATTCTACAAGGCTAAGATATTTTCCATTGAGGATTTATTGAATCCAGGTATTTTATATCATCAAAACTATAGGGAGCAAAATAATACTCACTGCTGGCCATTGGGCCGTAGTAGCTGTCCACTGCCAGCCACGTATCCTTCATGGCAGGATCCTCAACCGTGATCCAGAGGTGGCCCTGTGAGTAACCGCCTGCACTGGGGTCATAGAGATACAGTACTTTGTAGTTGAAGCTTTTGTAGGTATCTGCGAGCCTCTGAGATCCGTCAAAACACATCCCTAGAGGAGTGACTGGAAAGACCACATACTTGTTTACGGCTTTGATGAAACTCTGGTCAGTGGTCTTGGCATAGGTCACGTTCTTCTTAACGGCGTCCGCTGACAAGATCTGGATAGGGCCTGATTTCTCAGTGGGCGGATCCATCCACAGGTCGGCCAGCCTTGGAGCTGCGCCGTTTGGCGTCAGGTATACTTTCTTTCCACTGGTGAATACCACAGTCACATAGGTCTTGGAGGGCTCGGCACTGTATCCGTGGGTGGCCAGGAAGAAGGCCAGGTCGTCAACGGTCATGCCAACATCTTCATAGCTGGAGAGGAGAAGCCATAAGTCGTTCTCCTCGCTGCCCTGGCAGCAGGAGATGCACATGAGCAACAGGGCAATGCATAGAAGCTGGCGGATTTGAACAGAGGCGGCCGCACATCCGCATGGATGTGCACAGCCATCATGCGGCCATTGTCCAGGAAAGCCTGTCCTCTGTTGGGGCATCAACTCGCTCTCACTGCATATTATAAGATTAAGCTAGCCCTTGATGGGATCAGCACTTTTTCCACGAAGTATTGCGCCCATCTGGCACAGCGTTATGTTCACAACCGGGTGCGGCTGGTTGAATCTGCCCATTCATCTGACATGATAAGCTCAATAGAAAGCATACACTCTAACGTAGCTGTTCTAAAAAATGCTCCGCCAGGCGGCCTAGCTGCCGCCCAGAGAAGTATGCTTAGACGCCGAATATGGCGGCCAGAAGATATAACGGCACCATGAAGCATGCTAGAAACGATACAACTATAAGCACTATTGCTACGGCATTATCTCCCATGAAGATCCTCCATCCTTTATCGGCTGTTGGCCGATACGTAGTATGAGGTGGTATTAATTACTATCGGATGGACGACTGAATTAGAGAGCCTACGCCCCAAGGGGACATAGGCAAAAGCCCAAACAGCACACGATCAATGTCCTGGAAGGTTGCCGACAACATTTGGCTCGAGATAATATATCTTTTGAAGATCTTCATCGCTCATGCCCGGGAATATCTGGAATTCTCCATCTACAATTGCTTTTTGCTTCTCCTCTACTACAGCCCTGACATTTGCTGGGACCAGATCACTGAAA
>DATMZB010000326.1:0-4200 GCA_035560655.1 Methanotrichaceae archaeon
AGAATGTGTTGCAGAGCGCATCATAGAGCGGCATCCTGGATGCTACAAGAAGAACGATCTCGGCTACAGTCACTACCAGATATACCGTCCAGAGGATCTTGGCAGTGTCTCTTACCCTGGGCGTGAGCATATCCTTGGTGGGGCCAGGAACCTCGGCCTTGAAGAGCTGCCTTCCAGCCACGCCGAGGTGAGGCAGCACGGCTATGAAGAGGAGTATGATCCCCATGCCGCCCAGCCACTGGGCAAAAGACCTCCAGAATAGCAGCCCGAAGTAGGTGGCCTGGTG
This sequence comes from Methanotrichaceae archaeon, assembly GCA_035560655.1. Classification (GTDB taxonomy): domain Archaea; phylum Halobacteriota; class Methanosarcinia; order Methanotrichales; family Methanotrichaceae; genus DATMZB01. The sequence continues at coordinate 287 of DATMZB010000326.1, forward strand.
GGGATTTGCAACCGGAATGGAGAGCGCGTTTCCAAGCATATACACCAGGCTGTGGTCCACAAGAGTGGCATTTATTATCCAGTACCCCTGAGCATTGGACTCAGTCAGGATGGTGGAACCAGTGGTGGTGAAGGCCGACATGGACTCGAATAGGGCATCTACCAGGCTGATGCCCAGGAAGCTGTAGGGCAGAGCTCCAAAGAACGCAGCACCCAGCCAGCCTATGGATACTATGGCAAATCCTTCTTTATTTCCGACTGCACCCTTGACGCCCACATGCTCGAGCACAATTCCCGTTGCCAGGGAGAAGAGAGAGGTCATAGCAAAAGACATGACCCCGCTGGTCTCGCCGTAGATGGCCGAGACTACCCCTGGAATTAGCATCAGCAGGCCCATGAGCTTTAGAAGCGAGCCAAACAGCCTCAGGAAGATCTTGGTCTTCATCTTTCCTCTAAGTAGGGCAGTGATCTGCCCAGGAAGCTACCGTGCCGGATACCGCTCATAATTCATATATTTTATGAGCCCTCACTGAATGACAACTCTGCCAGATCATGATGTGTCTTTAGACGAGGATATAAGTGTCTTGTGAATGCGGGTGATACAGGCAAACGAGAAAAAGGATTTTTAGATATCACGAGGCGAAGAGCTCCTTGACCTTGGATATGTCGGGGTGCATGGCCATTATGAAGACCCGGTCCCCGGGCTGGATCTTGATGCCGTCATCCGCTGCCACGACATTGCCCTTCCTGAGCACAAGCCCTGCCACGGCATTTGGGGGCAGCTCACGATTGATATCCTTTCCAATTATCCTGGAGTTCTCAGTGGCTGCGAAGTCCACCAGCTCTACCCGCTCATCGCTCAGGGTTATTACCTCTTCGCCGCCGATGACGCGCTTGAGCACAGCATCAGCAGTGACCTGACCCGGGCTCACCGCCCTGTCGACGCCGACCATCTCAAAGAGCCTTATGTAGGCATTTCTGTTGACTCTGGCCAAGATTTTCTTGGCGCCGAGCTGCTTGGCGAGCATGGAGCAGAGCAGGTTCTTCTCATCAAGGCCGGTGACTGCGAAGAGGACATCCATATCCCCGACGTTCTCCTCTTTAAGCAGGGAGATATCGGTGCCGTCGCCATTGAGGACCATGGTGTGGGAGAGCATCTCGGCGATCTCATTGCTGCGCTCTTCATTCACCTCTATCAGCTTTACCTCATATCCCATCTTCTCCAGCCTTCTTGCCAGGTAGAACCCGACCATCCCTCCTCCCACGATCATGATCTTATGGGTATCGGCATCCTCGTGCAGGGTCCTGCGCAGGTCAGAGAGGCGCCTGGAGTCGCAGATGAGCATCAGATGGTCGTTTGGCCAGATATCGTCCTCCTTTCGAGGAATGATTATATCCCCGGCCCGGTTTATGGCCACGATCCTGCAGCCATTGGGCAAGATCGCCTCTCCAACCGGCCCCCGTAGAGGCATCGATCCTGTGACTTTGAACTCTATAAGCTCAACCTGACCCTCAGCCAGCTCCCGGTTCATGAGCATGGACGGGAAGTAGAGGGTCCTTGCCAGCTCCTCAGCCATGACCAGCTCGGGGCAGATCATGTAGCTGATGCCTATCTCCTTCCTGTCCTGAACAGGGCGGTCTGTATACTCGGGGTTGCTTACTCTGGCAATGGTCTGCTTGACATTGAAATGGCTGGCTATGATGCAGACCAGGACGTTTACCTCGTCGTTTCCAGTGACAGCCAGGACTATTTCTGTATCCTTAATGCCGGCCTCGACCAGCAGCCTTGCGTTGGCTGCATTGCCCTGAAACACTTTTATATCCATCTCCTCAAGCCTTGCACAGGCCGCAGGGTCTTTATCGACGACAACGACATCATTATCCTCATAGAGCTCACTTGCAACCAGGTACCCCATCTCGCCGGCACCGGCAATCAGTATCTTCATTATTTCCTCCAAAGCTCTGGAACGAAGAGCAGGAATATGGGCATCAGCTCCAGGCGGCCGATGTACATGCAGAAGAACCCTATCATCTTGCCCAGTGGTGATATCTGGGACCAGTCGAAGGTTATGATGCCAAATCCAGGTCCCACCCCGCCCATGCAGGAGGCCACTCCAGAGGTCACCACCAGTAAATCAACCTTGGGATTTTGAAACTCGACCATGGCCAGGGCCAGAGATAGGGCAAAAAATGTGGCCAGGTAGAAGAATGCATAGAAGAGCATGGGCCTGAGCACATCCTCACGAACGACGTCTCCTCCAAGCCTCACCTGCATCAGGGCTCTTGGATGGATCATGTGGATGAGCTCATTATAGGCATACTTCAGCGCCACGCGCAGCCTTCCGACCTTTATGGCTCCGGCAGTTGAGCCTATGCAGCCTCCTACCAGCATGACCATTATCAGGGCCAGCTTGGCTGCTGTGGTCCACTTGTCATAATCCAGGGTGTTGACAAAGCCGCAGGTTCCCATGAAGGATATTACCTGGAATGAGGCGAACCTGAAAGTGGTCAGGATGTCGCCCTGTATGCCTCCAAAGAAGAACAGGACCAGGGTTCCTAGTGCCAGTATAGTTATCATGAACCTGAACTCCTCATCCTTGAACCAGGCCAGCCTGTCAGTGGTGAGCACCCTGTAGTGCAGTGAGAAGCTTGACATGCCAAGGATTATGAAGGCTGCAACAATGGCATCTATAACGGGGCTGTGATAGGCCACCAGGCTTGACGACTGCGGAGAAAACCCGCCAGTGGCAAGTGTGGAGAAGGCAGTGCACACAGCATCATAGAGCGGCATGCCGCCTGCGGCAAGCATCACTATCTCCAGTCCATTGAATAAGAGATAAACACCCCAGAGTATCCTGGCGGTCTCGGCGGCACGCGGGACCAGAGTATCCTTTGAGGGCCCAACGGTCTCGGCCCTGAAGAGCTGGCGTCCTGCCACATGAAGCTGGGGGAATATGGCCACTACCAGAAGGATGATGCCAAGACCTCCCACCAGCTGCTGGAACGACCTCCAGAAGAGCAGTCCCATGAAAGTGGGGTGGCTGAGTGCAGCAGATGCCGCCGCGGCCGCATTTCCAGACAAATGGCCTGTGATCATTGCGGCCACGTCTGCTGATATGCTGCGATCGGCCAGAGTGGCGTTCACTATATAATAGCCCTGGGCGTTCGACTCTGTGAGTATTGTGGCTCCCGTTGCTGAGAACCCGGATATGGATTCAAAGAGTCCATCTACAAATGAGAGTCCCTGAAATACGAAGGGCAGAGCCCCAAAGAATGCGGCACACAGCCACCCGAGAGTCACGGCTGCAAACGCCTCCTTGTAGCCCACATCGCCTTTAGTGCCAAGCCTGCTCAGAACTATGCCTGTGGAGAGCGATAAGAGCGATGTGAGAGCAAATGCAGCAATTCCGCTGGTCTCGTGATAGATGGCAGACACTATGCCCGGCACAAGCAATAGCAGGCCGAGTATCTTCAGCAGAGTGCCAATTATATCAAGAACTATTCTAAATCTCATTATATCTAAGGCCCAGGATCGTGGTGATTCAAGGATATAAACATACCCAGCCAGGAGCGAATAATTACTATATTGGCTGCATGCAGTTTATATATTCATTCATTGATTTCCAGATGCCCTTTTCAAGATCGGGTCGAAAATAATGAACATTATGGGCCTATTATCCATAATAGTATTACTGTTGGCAGATGCGTCAAAGGCCAGTTTGGTGGTACTGTTAAGTTTCGTCTCAGAGGCCTTTGAGATCATCAACCTTTCAAAGGGATCTTGACAATATTTAGTGGCGTTTCTATACAGAAAAAAGAAGAAAGACAGAAATCTTCTACAATCCTTCTTCTCCCTTATCCCTTTAAGGCTGGCCCCCTTTATAGCCTGAGCGAACCTTATCTACATGCCCGACG
>DATMZB010000327.1:0-5610 GCA_035560655.1 Methanotrichaceae archaeon
CTTCTGGAGATAGATCCAGTAAACACAGAGGCCTGGAAGACTAAAGGATATGATCTTATTGCACTTGGCAACTACGACCAGGCCGAGAGCTGCTACAGCCGGGCCATTGAGATAAATCCACTGGACCTGTCTGCGTGGTACAGCAAGGGACTTATTTATATGCGCCATATAATATCCCAGAACCTCAACCCATCATCAAACAAGCTGAAGAGCTGGGATGCGGCGAGCTATAATCCCTAAATTTTTAGCAAATTCTAAACTCGATCCAGGATCTCATTGAACCAAATCTTGGCCTGTCTGGCTGATTCTGCATCGGATTGGCCCGCGCCCGCACTACCTGCGCGTGCTTCTTCCAGTGCAGCAGTGAGGGCATTCATGGCTTCAACAGATCCCGGGCAGGACTCGTTGACCTTGACTGCCTCATCAGGCCCGTAAATTCCCAGGAATGGAAAGATCTGGCACGACCAGGGCCGTACTGGATAGATCTTGCATCCGCCCAGGGTAGGATCATAGAACCTGCATGGCCTGGTCTTCTTGAAGGCCAGGGCGCCTGTATTCTTGGGGTCTGGAATTGTGTACTTCTTTACGGCCTTGTCCACTGGAATCTTGAGGTGCCTGGCTAAGGCTTTTGCATCCTCTTTCCTGAGCCTGATAGGATCTCCTGTTGTGCAGCAGGTGCCGCACCTGTGGCACTTGAAGAGCATATGGCAGGCTATGCGGTAGTAGTCTACCAACTTAAGTCCGGGTGCTCCTTTAATCAGCCCTCCTGTAAAAGCCGTTTCATCAGTCATAGATGTGGCCTGCAGGAGCTTGATGGCTACCTCCTTTGGATCTGTCATAACCTCATGCATGGTCCGAGGTCGTCATATTTAAGCCTGCTTTCAGGCGAGGCTTAAAAACATGCTGAGTTCATTCACCATGCCCAAGCTCCTTGGCCCGTGCATTGGCAACCTTAGCCTCATCACCGCGGCCCAGCTTCTCCAGAGCCAGGCCCTTATTAGCCCAGGCATCTGCAAACTGTGGGTCCAGCTCAATTGCCTTGTCAAAGCATTTGATTGCTTCCTCGTAATTGCCAAGCTCGTAGAGTGCCCAGCCTTTGCCATCCCAAAGGTCTGAATCGGTTTGGTTCAGATCGATGGCCTTATCAAATACATCTAGGGCTTCTTCAGGCCTGGCCAGATCGGTCAGGACCCAGCCCTTGTTATCCAGGGGCCAGATCCAAGTCGGGTCGAGTTCTATAGCCTTATCATATGCCTTGATTGCATCATAACGCCTGCCAAGCTCCTCAAGGGCAACGCCCTTGTTATTATAGGCACGTGCATACTTGGGGTTCAACTCTATGGCTTTGTCAAAAGAGACGATGGAATCATTATATCGGCCAAGCTTGTAGAGAGCCCAGCCTTTGTAGTTCTCAGCTTTTGCATTCTCAGGATCGACTTCAATGGCCTTATCATAAGCTTTGATGGCCTCCTCATACCTGCCTAAATTGAATAAAGAGGAGCCCTTGTTGTTCCATGCAGCAGATAGTCCCGGATCTATCGCAATAGCTCCATTGTAGGCCTTGATGGACTCATTATATCTCCCACTGGCAGAAAGAGCATCACCTTCCAATACTCTAAGAGTTCCATTTTCCGGATTGATCTCAATAGCATCTTCGTAGACATTCAGAGCTTCGGCATACTTGCCCAGATTAGAGAGAGCATTGCCCTTGGCTATCCAGGCCTCCGCGAATTTGGGATCCAGCTTGATTGCTTTTTCATAGGCTTGAATGGCACTATCATATCGGCCCATTTTATAGTGCTTGTACCCAATTCCTTCAACATAATATCTTGGTGATATGTAGTAGACATAGAATGTGCAGTTTCGAATCTTTCCGTCGCCACCCACGCCCTGAATGGTCACAGGATAGGTTACAATGGATTCGCTGGTTGCATTGATGTAAACAAACATCCTGGTTTTGAAGGTCGGTTCGCCCTGTGGATGTTCAAAATCTATGCTTATCTCAGGCGGCTTGTCTACCACCCTTAAAAAAACCATATTCAAATAAGGCCTGATGCCTTCCTTGGCGTCATGAACTTCTGCAGTTATCAAGGAGCTTTCGTCAGCAACTGGTCCAGATTTGTTGATCTGCTCCTGACCTTGAGGGGCAATGAAGAGCATGGAATAAATATTCGCAGGCAAATTGACATCCTGGGACATTCGGGTTGCTTCAACATTTATCGGGTCTACAGTAACAAAGAAGTCGCTTGAATCAACAGGGCCATACATTATGGGCACCAAGGTGGTGACGACATTGCCCATTATAAGTAACAGCGATCCGCATATGGTAACTAAGATAGGTATCTCATACCAGGTCTTGCTTTTCTTTTCGCCTTCTTCCTTAGACGCCATTTTAGTCTTTAGAAAGATCCATAGTGCTATATAGCCTTTTTTAAGAATAGCAGTGCCTTCTGGCTGCAGCTCATGATCTAAAAAAGACTGATAAGGGCTCAGTTGTCTCTGAAAAAAGATTTGCTTCAGGCCATATAAGCCTTAGATGCCTCGTGAGACCAGTAACTTATGGACTGGTAACTTATGAGACCAGCAACATTACTTGCGTCGAGAAATGGCACTCAGCCTGAAGCAAGTCGTTCAGGGAGAAAGATAGAGTTGCTCAGGCCAGTAAATGAGTGCCAATAGGAAGAGCTACTCTGTACCAGTTTACTTAGAGCTTTTTATGGCAGAACCACCAGTCATAGCAGACAAAGTCCCTCCCAGTAACCCTCTCCTTGGCATGATTCTCATCTGCAGGCGGAGGTATGATGACCTCATCACCTATCAGGCTGTTCTTGGGCCAGTTGGCCGGCATTGACACCTTGTTCTTGTCAGAGACCTGAAGAGCATTGACCGCTCTTAGAATCTCATCCATGTTCCGTCCAACCTCCTGAGGATAGAATAGGATCAGCCTCACCACCCCATTTGGGTCAACTATGAAGACCGCCCTGACAGTGTTTGTCCCCTTTCCAGGATGGATCATGCCAAGCCTTGAGGCCACCTTGCCTGTGTCGTCTGCAATGATTGGGAACTTTATCTCCACATTCAGGTTCTGGCGTATCCACTCAGTCCACTTCATATGCGAGAAGACCTGGTCTATAGAGAGGCCTATGAGCTGACAGCCCAGCTTCTCAAACTCAGCCCTCTTCTGCTCAAAGCCCACGAACTCTGTGGTGCATACCGGGGTGAAGTCTGCAGGATGGCTGAAGAGCACGAACCATTTGCCTGAAAAGTCTCCTGGCAGGTTCTTCATGCCATGGGTAGTCTTGACCTCCATCTGAGGGAACCTGTCACCTATCAGTGGGAACCCGCCCTGGCCTCCAGCCATCATGGACATCATTTGACCCATGCCCATATGGTGGCCCATGTGTTGACCCATGCCCTTATTCTCCATGCACCTGTTCCCAGACTCATCGTTTTCCATTCGACACATAATCGCTTTCTCCATATTCAATAAGCCCACATACTCTATAAAATATTATCACTTCGGAAATCACATATAGCATACTCCAGCCAAAATGTGAGCTGCATCCAATATCTATTTCCCGGCTCAACGAGATATTTTTGAGGCCTGCATGGCCACATACTTTCCCTGGATGCGCGCGGCCTCCAGCTCTCTTTCGCTGGGCCAGCGCTTCTCAGGCCCTCCTGGCGATGCTGTGGTGCCGTAAGGAGACGAGGCCGCATAGAAGACCAGCTTTCCTTCGAAGTTTATGGGCATTCCAACCACCATCATCCCAAGCTCCAGGAGGCTGGCGTGCATGGACAGAAGGGCAGCCTCCTGGCCCCAAGACTGTGAAGAGCAGACGAATGCACCCCCTATCTTGCCCTGAAGCATTCCGCCGTCGAGCTGTCCCCTGAGCGAGTCCAGGAAGTCCCTCATCTCGCCGCACATGCCGCTTAGAAACGCTGGAGAACCAAAGAGGACGGCATCTGCCCAGGCCAGGTCATCCATGGTGCAAGCCTGGAGGTTCAGAAATGATTTGTAGAACTCAGATGCACCCAGCCTCTCAAGCACATCTGGAGGCTTGGTCTCTGGAACCCTCCTCATCTCGACCAAGGAACCCTTCACCTCCAAGGCACCTTTCTCAATGGACTCGGCCAGAAAATGGGTGTGGCCGTGCAGGGAGTAGTGGATTATCAGGATGTTTGCCAATATATCACCTGTAATCACTTGGTCCCCATTTTTTTTAAAGTTTCTCCAAATTACAGGTCTGATGAACGGATCAGTACCGGAAATGCATACGGCGAAATACCTGTGCCAGCGGCAAGACTTAAGTCGGTATATCTCAGTTCGCAAGGCGCGAAGTCAGCCCAAATATGAGATGATGATTCAATGGACCTGTTTACCCATGCCCTGGCAGCCTACTTCCTTGGAATCCTGCTCAAGAGAGATAAGAAGGAGATGGCAGCCCTGGTTCTGGGAGGAATAGCTCCGGACTTCGACGTGCTACTGGTATGGATAAACAGCATCCATCCATCATACCTGCTAATAGCCCACCGGGGAATAACCCACACTATCCTCTTTGGCTTCATCACAATACTGATGTTGACCTACCTGGCCTCTCGCCTCGGGCCATCTATTCCGAGGCTGAATGGATATTATCCTCAGTTCTCAGGGCGCTGCATAGCTCTGGGATATGCCGGAGTGGTGATGCACCTTCTCCTGGACTACACAACTACCAAAGGTGTTCCTTTCCTCTTCCCCTTCAGCTACGCCAGATCGTCTGCCGAGGTCTTCTTCTACACCGAGATGGTGCTGACCCTTGCCAGCCTGGCACTTTGGATAGTGCTTCTCAGGCATCCCCATTCTTCAAAGGTGAATGCCAGAACTCTGGCAGCATTCCTGATAATCCTGGCCATAATCGGGGCTATTCGGGTTGAGGGAAAAGAGGAAGCCTCAGATCTGTTCCAGGGAACGGATCACAGCACATTCCCCACATCCAACCTGTTCAAGTGGGAAGTGCTGCAGGAGTCGGAAGATAAGATAGCGGTCCATGAATATAATATGCTATCTGGAAGCCTGGATAATAACCAGACATTAGAGCGATTGAACATAGCCTCAGGCCAAGCTGGTGATTTAAACGCTGCACTTAAGAAAGCAGACCGCCTGCCTCAGGTGGAGATGTTCAAATGGCGGGCCTATGCAGTGGCCCTCAATGCTTCATTTGATGAAGGCGGTGATGCATGGGACCTTGAATATTACGACCCCGTGATTAGGACAGAGACCAGAGGCATCCGCTTCCCATTTGCTGGAGCATTCAGGGGCTACGGCTCACTTAAAGTAAGAATCGATGCAGAATAGGCTGGCTACATCAATAAAAAGAGAGAGAAGAGATCTATGGAATAGGCCTGGTCCTGGGCCTGGAAGCGGCAACCACTATCACATATATTGCAGCCAAGCCAACTAGTATGTATATGATGCTGGATAACAGCGAGCTGGCACCAAAGATGGCATCTACAAGATTATAACGTGCCAGTCCGATCAAGCCCCAGTTCAAGCCGCCAATTACAACCAATATTAAGGCAATCCAGTATAGTGTATCCCATGCACTCATCCATACCACACTCCAATAT
>DATMZB010000328.1:0-4196 GCA_035560655.1 Methanotrichaceae archaeon
ATTTTATGCCTTTGCGGTTTCATTTCTTTGACGAGCCGCACACCTTAAGCTAACCACAAAGTCATAAAGAGTTTTGAGGCAGGCATCATTTAAGGATTAACCCAATATCAGCATTGAGTTCCGCACTATAACCTGTGGCCAATGAATCATCCTTTAGGCGAGAAATGATGAACAGGACTGTCACTCCAGGCCGCGACCGGACCCTAATCCTCAGGGCGCGAGGGTATTTACGTTTCAGGTAAGGTTCTGGCAGGGAACTGTTCTAGAAAGATAGCACGCCCGTCATCACGCGACAGGAGTGATATTTGGGGTTTGGGAGTCGACCTCAGCCTAAGCCTCTTGTGCCATTCTTTCATAGATCTTCTCAAGAAGCGGCATGGGCGATATGCAGTTCTTATTCAGGCCTAAATCATCCGGCCCCAAACCAAGAGCAATGCCCACAAGCTGAGTCACGTACAGGACTGGAATTCCAATGACCTCCCCAAACTTCAGCTCCAGGGACTTCTGCTTGGCATCCAGCATCAGATGGCACAACGGACATAAAGTCACTATGACCTCGGCCCCCGCCTGCTTGGCCTCGCTCAGAATTTTATGCGCTATATCTGCAGCAGCCTCCTCCTGGGGCATGAATATCGGTCCACCGCAGCAGAAGGTCTTAAGCCTGAAGTCCACGGGGTCTGCATTCACAGTCTTTATCAGCTTCTCCAGGATGGTTGGAAACTCAGGCCTGTCTATGCCGCCCGTGGGACGTGTGAGCAGGCAGCCGTAGTACGGCGCCACCTTCAGATCCTTCAGGGGGACCACGATCTTATCAGGGTCCTTTTGCAGCTCCTCCAGGACCACCTCAAGCACATGCCTGACCTGGGCACCATGGTACGGCTTTGCCAGGACGGCATTTACTTTGGCCTTAACCGAAGGCTCCTCCATTCTGATTACTGCGCTCCGGAGGTTGCTGTAGCATATGGAGCAGGAGGTCATTATCGGCAGATCCGTCTGGGCCATGTTCCTGGCAGCCAGGCCAGTGGATACCATCTCATTTGGGAGGTGTGTTGCTCCACAGCAGTTCCAGTCCTCCAGCTCCTCAAGCTCTATTCCCAGGGCAGCAGAGACAGCCCTTGTGGACAGGTCCATCTCCTTTCCAGTGGACCTGGAAACGCAGCCAGGATAATAAGCAAGCTTCGTCATTTTGAGAGCTCCTGAAAGATCTTCTTTACCTCATCAGGCCGCTTAACCTTCTCTTTCTCAATTGAGATCTTTCCCCTGGGAGCCAGCTCCAGCCCCAGCTCCATGGCCTGGACTGCAGACATGGGGTTGGCAAGCAGGTACTCTCCAGAGAGCTGAGTCTCGGAGACACGGCCGCAGTCCCTGATCTGCTGCAGGAACAGATCCTCGTAGGCCTGGTCATTGCTCTTGCGCCCCTCTCTCTCGCAAATCTCTCTTAGCGCACCCACCACGGCCTTGGGCCTGATGCCTCTTGGACAGCGCACTGTGCAGAGCTGGCATGAGGTGCACAGCCATATGGAGTTGGATCTGAGCGCTTCCTCCTTCTTGCCCTCAAGCACCAGCTTGATCAGCTTCCTTATGCTGTTGTCCATGAGATGGGCTGTGGGACAGCTTGCAGAGCATGTCCCGCACTGCATGCAGGTCAGGACATCAGGTCCTGCAAGCCTCAGGACCTCCTTCTTGAACTCTCTATCATCTGCAGCCATGGCCAACCTCAGCTCCCCTCAGCCTTTGCCTTGTTCATCCTGGCAACTATCTTCTCGCTGGCAGCCTCAGGAGGCTCGTTTTCCAGTATGTACCTGACCTTGGGCTTCCTCAGCAGAGGCTCTACAGGGGCCAGGGCCTGGTCCAGGAGCTTTGCCAGCTCAGGGTCTCTGACCGGCACCTCGATCTTGGCCAGAGGCGGTCGCTCAATATCCGGAGGCATAACTGCCATGCTGATGTCAGGCCTCTTCTTCTCACCAGTGGCTATGGCAGATATGGCATCCTTCCACTCCTCAGCCCACGGAGCCTCCTTGACCTCGGTATGGCGGACGCCAGTCCTTGAGACATCAATGGCCTGGCAGTGGCAGGCCTTCTCACATGCACCGCATAGGATGCACTGCTCTTTTACCACCCCGATCTTTCCTTTCTCATCTATATACCAGCAGTTGGCAGGGCAGACATTGAAGCAGCCGTGGCACCCCAGAGGGTCGCATTTGGGCAGGTTTTTTTCTACCAGGCGTATCTCGCCCTCAAAGGGCTTCTTCACATCAATTGCCTGGTAGGGACAGACCAGGGCACACCGCCCGCAGCCTATGCACAGGGATTTATCAACCTCAAGAGACCCTCTCAGATCAAGCTTCTCTTCCAGGGGCTTGCCCTCGACCTTGATTGCCTCCTCAGGGCAGATCCCGGCGCAAAGCCCGCAGTAGTCGCATAGATCCTCATCTATCAAAAGCTGGTCATAAGGCACGAGATCTCTTGGGTCCTGCTTGGCCTTATCTATCAGGACAAATGCCTTGCAAAACCTTGCACACCTGCCGCAGAGGTTGCACTTCTCCCTGTCCAGTGATATTTTGCCCTCAATATCCTTTCGCAGAGGTCCAAAGTCCTCCCGGGTCTTGTTGAATGTCACCTTGATGGCCTTTGTGGGGCAGACCGGCTCACACAGGGCGCAGGGCAGGCACTTCTCATTTGGCACCGCCTCTGCCACCAGCTTTGGATATTGGACAAGATCCCTGAAATCTTTTACTTTATCTATCATGCCTTCTCAGCCACTGGCAGCTCCTCTGCAGAGTCAGAGGGCATCTTCTCCTTTAAAGTCATCCTCAATGCCTGCACAGGGCAGAAGTTAACGCACATGCCGCAGAAGCTGCATGCATCCAGGTCTATTAGAACCGGCGGAGCATCTAATCCCGTAGCGATCTCTCTTAGCGGCCCTTCCTGCAGAGCCTTCTTCGGGCACAGAGCTATGCAGATGGAGCAGCCGGCGCACTTCTTGTAGTCATAGTCCAGGATTTTCTCACTACCTAGAGTCCTCTGTATGCACCTGACATGGGAGTCCTCAACCTCCATGTCCTTCTCTATCTCCATCATCTATCTGCCACCTCAGCGGCAGGCTTTTCAGCCCGCCCCGCTGGACCCTTGAGCTCAGTTCCTGCCGGCCCCATAACCTTCAGCTCATCCACGAACTGCTTCATCTGCCTGGCAAAGATATCGCCCTCGCTGGCAGCACACCAGATTATCTTGACCCTGCCAGGGTTTATGCCAATCTTCTCCAGCACTCCCTTAAGAACATTGACCCTCTGCAGAGCCTGGTAGTTGCCCTTGGCATAGTGGCACTCGCCCAGGCGGCAGCCTGCTATCAGCACTCCATCTGCGCCCCGCTTCAGGGCCTCAATCACGAATGTTGGATCCACCCTGCCCGCGCACATGACCCTGATGTTCCTGGCATTTGTGGGGTACTGGATCCTGGATGTGCCTGCCAGGTCTGCAGCTCCGTAGCTGCACCAGTTGCACAGGAAGGCCACTATCAGCGGGTACTCGCCCTTGACCTCAGTGGCAGCCCTCACCTGGGCCATTATCTGGGCATCTGAGAAGAGCCTCATGTTTATTGCATCTACGGGACATGCAGCAGCGCACGACCCGCAGCCCTTGCACGCGGCCTCATCAATATATGCCGGGCTCTTCACTGATATGGCCCTGGAAGGGCATATGCCCACGCAGAGCTTGCACTGAGTACACAACTCCTTGTCCACGTAAGCTGTAGTTGGGTTGAGCTCAATCTCTCCCCTGTGCAGGAGCTTGATCGCCTTTGCTGCAGCCGCGCTCCCCTGTGCAATGGACACCTGGATCTCCTTTGGGCCTGAGGCGCATCCTGCAATGAAGACTCCGTCGATGTGAGCCTCTACAGGCCTCATCTTTGGGTGGGCTATCTCAAAGAAGCGGTCCGGCCTCTTTGATAGGCCTAAAAGATTGCCAACCACATTGGCGCTCTGATCCGGCTCAAGCCCCACTGAGAGCACGGCCATATCGTACCTGACCCTCTTGTACTCGCCTGTGGTTGTGTCCTCGTAGTTGACATAGAGATCTCCATTCTCCTGATCTATCCTTGAGACTCTGGCCCTGACGAAGTTTATGCCCAGACGCTGGGCCCGGACGTAGTACTCCTCATAGCCCTCGCCGCAGGCCCTCAGATCTATGTAGTATAT
>DATMZB010000329.1:0-2633 GCA_035560655.1 Methanotrichaceae archaeon
ACCTCAACGGCGGCGACCAGAAGGTGACCATGGTGCTTCACCAGAGCTCCAGCCAGGTCTATGGCTCTGCCAAATCTGAGGAATCAAATCCCTGGAATGCAGTCGTGTCCGGGTCTATCGATGGAAGCCAGCTTGAGCTCACCGTGACATCACTCAAGGGCACATCCATGGCGACCATGAAGCTCATGGGCACGATCGTAAAGGGATCGTTATCCGGAATATATCTTCAGTCAGATGACCTGGGTGGATACAGCAGCAACCTCTTTACAGCCACTCTGATCAATCCAGATACATCCTCCTATTCCCCAGCCGAGATCGAGACTGCAAAGCCGTCACCTCAGGCCGGGGCTCCATCCCAAACCGAGGCTACATCCCAGGCAGAATCATCTTCTCCTGACAGCCCCGGCATAACAAGCTCAATAGCTCCCGTGCCTGTATCGGACACATCCAAGCCGGTACAGCTGGGGAACACCTACAAGGATGTCCATTCCATAGCCAGCACAGTGCCTGAGTCATTGGGCGTGGGCTTCATAGGTGACGGGACCATGGGCGCAGGCGGCGCTTCTATGAGCTGAAGTGCAGCTCATCATACCCTATTTTATATATCAGAATGACTTCTTGAAACTGCTCGAAACTGCCTGAACCTGGGCCTTGTGCCTCCTCTTAAGGCCGTTGGTGTTGATCCTATGGGTGCCCACACATGCCATGAGGTATACGATATAAGCGTGCTTCTCGGAGAGAGCAATACGAACTACCCCGGAGATACCCCTTACTCCAGGAGTCTTGACACATCTATAAAAGAAGGCGCCAGTTACAGCCTATCCACTCTGGTCATGAGCGCCCATGCCGGGACCCATATAGACGCGCCGGCTCATTTCATAGAGAATGGAATGACCATAGACCTCTATCCTCCATCCAGGTTCATCCTCAAAGCCGCAGTCATTCCCATCAAAGACAGCCAGTCCATAAAGCCTGGAGAGATCCAGGGCCTGGAGATGGAAAAGGGAGAGGCTATATTGTTCCAGACCCGGAACTCAAAGAGCGGCCTGTCCAGGAGCGGCAGGTTCTGCAAAGATTATGTGTACCTGACAGAAGAGGCATCAGAGATCTGCATAAGCTCAGGAGCCAGCATGGTCGGCATAGATTATGCCTCAATAGAGAGATATGAATCAAAAGGGGACCCGGTCCATCACCGCCTCCTGGAGAATGATGTACTGATACTAGAAGGACTGGACCTGGGCCATGTACCTCCTGGGAGATACAACCTGTACTGCCTGCCGCTCCTGATCAAGGGCGGAGAGGCATCACCAGTCAGGGCAATTTTGTGCCCGGTGGAGTGAGAGCTGTATGGATTCCATCTTCAGGGCAGCAATTGAGGGCATGAGCCAGGCCGTCTGCATCTGCGACCTCCGGGGCCAGGTGCAGTATATCAATACTGCCGCTGCGAGGCTGACAGGGTACAGCCCTGATCTGGCTGTTGGCAGGAGCTGGAGCGATCTCTTTTCAGAAGCACTAGGGTTAGAAGCCTTAAGAGCAGTTGATGCCGCCCTGGCAAGCGGCAATGACCGGACCTTTGAGATCGGAGGCAGCCGCTTCGCCCTGAAGATCTCCATATCTTTTCTCAGAGATGGCTTCAAGCCAGCCGGCATTATGATCTCTGCACAGGCCGTCCTGGAAGATAAGTACAAGGTTCTATTTGATAACAGTAACGAGTCCGTCTTCCTCACTGACCTGTCTGGAAGGATAATTGAGGCCAATGATACGGCCATAAAAACTCTGGGCTTTGACAGAGATGAGATCCGGGAGATGGGCCTGGTCGATCTCGATGTACCTGAATGCGCCCACCTGGAGGCTGCCAGGATGGAGATTGTCCGCCGCCTGGGAAGCATACTCTTTGAGACCGTCCTCACGAGGCGCGATGGGTCCTCCCTGCCTGTGGAGGTCATCTCCAGGATAATAGAGCTGGAAGGCGAGCCTGCAGTTCTCTCCTCGGCCAGGGCTGCTAGGTCCTCCTGGAAGATGCATTACCAGCTCCTGCAAACGATCATGGACAGCATTCCAAGCCCTCTCTTCTTCAAGGATGCCAGGGGAGTCTACCAGGGCTGCAATGCAGCCTTTGAGAGGCTTCTTGGGATGGAGAAGGACAGGATAATAGGAAAGACGGCTTTTGAGATCTATCCCGGAGAGACGGCCGAGGAGATCTGTGTGAGGGACTCAGACCTTCTGCAGCATCCAGGGACCCAGATCTACGAATCGCACTTCCAGGGCCCGGATGGCAGCAGAAGAGATGTGATCTACAGCCGGGCCACGTTCTCAGGCATCAGCGGCAGGGTCGCAGGACTGGTTGGAATCATCATCGATATAACCGGCAGAAAGCACTCCGAGAGGGAGGTCGTGGCGCTCAAGCGTGAGATGGAGTTCGTGCTTGGAGCCACCAAAACCGGCCTGGATATAATCGACCCCGAGTTCAATTTACGCTACATAGATCCTGAATGGAAGAAGGTATATGGAGAGCCCGGGGGCAGGAAGTGCTTTGAGTACTTCTTCGGACGCGGATCGACCTGCCCGGGCTGCGGCGTCGAGCTGGCCCTCGAGACAAAGAAGGTGGCAGTCACTGAGGCAGTGCTCAGCAG
>DATMZB010000330.1:0-3215 GCA_035560655.1 Methanotrichaceae archaeon
GCCATACCCCTTATTCTAAGAGGCGAGCACGTCCTCCTGATCGCGCCTACAGGCACTGGCAAGACCGAGGCCGCAGCTCTGCCCATCTTTAATAAAATCCTCTCAGGAGAGCGGACCGGAGTTCAGGCAGTCTACATCACACCACTTCGCGCCCTGAACCGGGATATGCTGCGGCGGTTCCATGAGTGGGGCGAGAAGCTGGGAGTCTCCATAGCCGTCAGGCACGGAGACACAAGCCAGGGCGACAGGAGGCGGCAGTCTCTAAAGCCGCCGGACCTCCTGATCACTACCCCTGAGACGCTGCAGGTCATGCTCACTGGAAAGAGATTGAGGAGGAACCTCTCCACGGTCAGGGCCGTGGTCATAGACGAGGTCCATGAGCTTGCCACATCCAAGCGCGGCTCACAGCTGTCAATACTCCTTGAGAGGCTGGTGGAGCTGGCTGGCGAGTTCCAGAGAGTGGGCCTCTCGGCCACTGTCGGCTCCCCTGAGGAGGTGGCCAAGCTTTTGGCCGGCACACACAGGGACTACAGGATAGTCAGGGCGGATGTGCTGAGAGAGAGCCAGTTCAGTGTGGTGAGCCCGCAGCCTACAAAGTCTGACTATTCCCTGGCTGGGGAGCTGGAGTGCGACCCAAGGCTTGCTGCCCATATCAGGTGGATCAGGGAGGCTGTGAAATCGAGGAAAAGCCTGATCTTCGTCAACACCAGGCAGGCTGCTGAGGTTCTTGGGTCCAAGTTCCGCCAGCTGGGAGAGCCAATAGGCATCCACCATGGCAGCCTCTCAGTAGAGGCGCGTGTTGAGGCCGAGGAGGCTTTCAAGAGCGGAAGCCTTCACGGGCTCATCTGCACATCGTCCATGGAGCTGGGAATTGATATTGGAGATGTGGAGCACGTCATACAGTACAGCTCTCCCAGGGAGGTCTCAAGGCTCCTGCAGCGCGTGGGCCGGGCCGGCCACAGGATAGGCAGGACCTCATCGGGCACAATCATAGCCACTGGACCTGACGATATTGCAGAGGCCTGCGCAATATCCAGGCGGGCCTCTGCAGGGCTTCTGGAGGAGATAAAGATCCATGAGAAGCCAACAGATGTTGTGGCAAACCAGCTCGTAGGCCTGGAGCTGGATTTTGGAGAGATAAGCCTGGCCAGGGCTCACCAGATCATAACCCGGGCATATCCATTCAGGGACCTGACCATTGACGAGCTGAGGGATATAGCGTTTCAAATAGAAGACAGCCGCCTGACACGGATTGAGAGCGACATCTTGAGGAGAAGCCGCAAGGGCTTCCAGTACTACTTCGAGAACCTCTCCATGATACCGGATGAGAAGAGGTTTGAGGTCTATGATATAGTAGGCCGGAGATCGGTTGGAACTTTAGATGAGGCATTCGTTGTCAGCTTTGCCAAGCCCGGGGCAAGCTTTGTTACAAAGGGAGAGATCTGGGAGATAGCAGAGGTTGGGGACGACCAGGTCAAGGTAGTGCCAATACAGAGGAGCGGAGAGATCCCATCCTGGACTGGCGAGGAGATATCCGTTCCCTATGACGTGGCTCAGGAGGTGGGCAGGATCAGGGATGAGGTCAGGGCAGTGCTTGAGACTGAGGGCCAGGGCGACCTGGCCGCAGCTGCTGCAAAATACCTGACAGACAGATATCCAATTGATCCCGAGGCTGCATCTGAGTTTGTAGAGCTCATAAGACAGCAGATGAGGCAGAACCTGCCCGTACCCGATGACACCCATATGGTGATAGAGTCCGACGGCCCCTCTGTCATAATAAATGCCTGCTTTGGCCACAAGACCAATGATACAATCGGCAGGGTGATTACTGCCCTGCTCTCTGCCAGGTTTGGCACAAGCGTTGTCATGGATATAGATCCCTACAGGATAGAGCTGAAGCTGCCAAGGGCATTGGCTGCAGAGGAGGCTGCGGCCATGATCTCAGAGCTCAACCCCGCCCATATGGAGCCCATACTTGAGGTGACTCTCAAGAACACCACGCTTCTGAGGTGGAAGATGGTGCATGTGGCCAGGAAGTTTGGGGCATTATCCAGGGATATAGACTACCAGAAGGTGAGCATAAGCAGGCTTCTGGGCGTCTTTGAGGGCACTCCTATGTACAGAGAGGCTCTAAGAGAGATCTATCACGATCGCCTGGACCTGGCCAGGGCCAACCTGGTACTTAACCGCCTGAAGAATGGCGAGATCTCACTCCAGACCAGCGGCATAAGTCCAATAGGTGCGAGCGGCCGGGGCGGCGGCAGGGACGTAACCTCTCCAGAGCACGCCGATGGGGCGGTAATTGAGCTTCTCAAGAACAGGATAATGAACGACAGAGTGATCCTCTTTTGCGTCAACTGCAAGAAATGGAAGTCCATCCGTGCTGTGAACAGGGTGCCTGATCAGCCTGAGTGCCCGATCTGCGGCTCAAAGATGGTTGCAGCCCTCAAGCCCTGGGAAGAAGAGGACATCAAGATCGTCAAGAAGCCTGAGAAGACCAAGACCGCCGAGGAGAAGAGGCGTACCAAGAGGGTCTTTAGAAATGCCAACCTGGTGCTCAGCTACGGCAAGACTGCAGCCATAGCTCTGGCCAGCAGGGGGCTTGGACCTGAGACTGCCTCAAGGGTCATAGGCAAGCTCAGGATTGATGAAGAGGATTTTTACAGGGATATACTCAAGGCAGAGAGAGATTATGCACGGACTAAGCGGTTCTGGGATTAAAGGTGGGCGGTTCCGTTACATTAGGGGATGTTTTAGAAAAGCTGATGGTTAGGGGTAGCGATCTTTATTGCTACCACCTCTTAATGCAACTGTACACTAAGGAGGTATTTTTGGAGGTACCTTTCTAATCTTCAGGATTTTCTTTAAAAAAATTTTGCTGGCATTTCTATAGGCATCCCATAAAGACTCGGAAGGTATCCTGGTTGAAAATTACCCTTCAACATAGCCAATAATTCAAACGCAAATCTTGGAAAAGCAATCGGGTTCCACAGAAGGCTTATTGAAACTTTCTTCGTATCAATATCAATTGGTTCTGATTGGACGATTATGGGCTGATGACCCGAGGCAATTTCAGGTGGCCATGCGTAAACGACGTTTAGGGATCCAGCAAGATCTATATCTATATCCTTTCCTCGCAGGACAATACCACCCATGTATCCACGTAGTTTGATAAGCGAGTTTAATTTACCAAGCGCTTTTTTAGGATTCTGGAC
>DATMZB010000331.1:0-8349 GCA_035560655.1 Methanotrichaceae archaeon
GATCAGATCATTGCTGTAATCATCTTCGGAGCATTGGTCATCATACTGCCTGCCTTCTTGAACAGGTTTGCCGACAGCCGAAGCCAGCCTAGATAGGCTTATTCTTTTTTTTTTGAGTTATCTCTGCCCATAACGGCTCTCATCCGGCACTTGCCCACAAATGTGGCTCTCCTCGCGGACGCGTTTCCCGGCCTCCAGCGGCAGTGCAGATTGTTAGCATCTCGCCTAAAAGTAGTCAGAGCCGCACAGCTCGGAGTTGGGCAGCTGAATGTCGCCTGTAGTAAATAGCGAAGATCTAATGCCAGAGATAAAATAAGTCGGAGATAAAATAAAAATGAGCTATCGGGCAGAGCTATCGGTCCGATATTATCTTGCGCATTATTGACATCACGCCCGGCTTTGCCTCCTTCATGGGCCTTGTCTGGAAGGCGCCCATTCCCATCATGCCGGGGAGCTCAAATATCTCTTTATTGAACCTGTCGGATATCTCCTTGAAGATCCTCTTATAGGCAACGCAATATGGATCGATGCCCTTGACCTCGCCATCTGTATTTGTTATGGCATTGTAGGGGCATCCGCCACGGCAGTACTTGATATGAGCGCATCTCTTGCATTCCTTGTTCACATATTCCTTGAACTGCTGCATGAGCTTCCAGGCATCTGACTTGGCCAGGTCCTCCTGGCTTGGATGGTCACGAACATTGCCCATGATGTACTTTGGCATGCCTACATAGCGATAGCAGGGGTATATGCTCCCGTCAGGCCCTACAGCAAAGGTGTCGTCCATGCAGTCCACGAAGGTGCAGACCGTGCCCCTGCCTGTAAAGACGCACCTGCAGTAGTCATCGATATTCCTGACTTCTATATCGCTCATATTTTCAAGATACTTATCAAGTAGATAGACTAAAAGCTCTCCATACTCATCTGGTGCCAGGGCCCACTTATCTCTCTCTTCGTCACGCAGTGAAGGGAGCGCCGGATGCAGTTTGAGGGATAGGTCGTTATCCTTGAAATAGTTGAAGATATCTTCCTTGTACTTTATTGAGTGGGAAGTAAATGTGCAGATGAAGCTCACCTTGAGGCCGTGAGCCTTGGCGATCTCATAGCCCTTCATCGTCCTCTCATAGTACCCTTTCGACCTCTGAAAATCGTTTAGCTCCTGGGGGCCGTCGAGGCTTGAGCCTATGGGAATGTGATACTCAGCCAGGACCTCTGCCATCTCAGGCGTGAGTCTCCAGAGGTTGGTCTGAAGAGCAAAGGCAATTCGGAGATGGCTCAGTCCATCAGAGATCAATGGCAAAGTCTGGCGATAAAAGTCAGCTCCGGCCAGGAGCGGCTCCCCTCCATGGAATGTGAATGTGATGGAATCATCCCTGAAGTTCTTGAGCCATTCGACCATCTCTTTAACGGTTTCAATGCTCATTATTGGAGATCCTTCCTCAGAACTCCAGCAATAACTGCATCGAGAAGGACAGCCTAAAGTTGGGATGATCATCACATGGAACGGCATCTTTTAGCACCCATTTTGGGGCCATCTCCAAAGTATTAATAGCTTCCTGCACTGCAGCGGGCACTTACTTCAATTGATCAGCATACTCAAAACTCACAGTGTGATCTCTTTGAAATCATCAGCGTTTAGCTCAACAAGTAGCTGTCCATCGTCGATCTTGCTCCTGTATACGTTCAAGGGCTTTTTGGCCGGGCCATTTACCACCGATCCATCTACAACGTCAAATCTGGAGCCATGCCAGGGGCAGGTCAGAATCTTCCCATCCAGGGTGCCCTCTGCCAGCGGCGCTCCAGCATGGGCGCATCTCCCGTCCAGACAGCGGAACTGATCCTTTAGGTTGACCACAAGGAACTCCTTATCTTTCAGATCGAACTGCTTCATGCCACCAGCAGGAACATCCTTGATTGCACACAGCCTGAAATATGCCAGTCCAGATCCTCCTATTGTTTGTGCTCCACTAGCATTTTGGCCCTGCTTATGATAGTTTTTCTCAGCTCTTTGTGAGATACGGTATCTCTCTGCATTTATCCAGGTACTCGCAGACGGCGATCACGAACTCTGCATGGCTCCATACCAGGGGCGATACTGACCAGGGCGCGCCATTGAATGGATCTATCTGTTCAGCCATAACCCCTGACGGCTGAGAATGTCTCATAGCCCAGTATATCAGGTCCATCCCTTTTTGAAGCTCGTCCAGGCTGGCAGCCCTGGCTATGTGCCATCTGGCAAGCCACAGTGTACAGATGACCCACGGGTTTCCTGGCACCTTCTTAGAGACCCTCTGGTAGTAATCATCCTCAAATCGGGCAAGACCTCCCATGTCGGTCTTGATCCATAGGGCGTTTTCTATAGCTCTCATGGTGCTCTCGACCGCAGGGTCGGCGGCACCCAGGACTCTGAACAAGAAAATCCCTGCCTGGCTGCTGTCTATGGTGGGGTCTCTTGATCCATCCGGGTATATGGCCTTCAGGAACCTGCCCAGCTTTTGATCGTACAGGTGAGCCATTATGGCCTTCTTCAGGTCTGCGGCTGCCAGGTCCAGCATCTCCTGTCGATCGCGGTCATAAAAGACCCTGGCAAACCTGGCAGCCGCAATAAGAGCTGCATATACAGCGGCCGCGGTCCAGGTGAAGACCCCAACCTTCTCCTCCCACAGATCGAAGGAGGGCTTGGGCAGTCCAGTGTCCGTGTCCAGGTATCCGAGAAGGAACCCTGTGGCCTTGATCACCAGGTTCTCATAAACCCCTTCTATAAACTCTATGTCCCTGTGCATCTGGAAGTGCTTCCACAGGGCAAGGAGCACCAGGGCCGTCTCATCCTCCTGTATGGGCATCTGGAGCTGTCCTCTGGAGTCTACTGAGGCAAGCCAGGTGCTGCCCACAGACCCGTCTGTTGAATACTTGTGGTGGAAGAATCCATCCTCAGTGATTATGTCGTTGCAGAACTCGAAGTAGCTCCTGGAGACCTCCTGAAATCCTGCCAGGTCAAAGGCTATGGCTGCAATTGAGCTGTCCCGTGGCCAATTATAAGCATAAGTATCCCTGCTGAACTGGAGAATGTCCGAGTCGCAGCTGGCAATTATTGCTCCACTGCTGTCTATCTGGGTGCGCATGATCAGGAGAGATGTCTTGAACATCCTTATGACATCCTGGGGAAGAATGCTAAGATTTAGCGCCTTCTTATTCACCCAGGCAGCCCAGTAGTTCTCGGTCTCTAAAAGGAGCTGCTCAACCCCAGTTTTCCTGACCCTGGCGTTCAGATTCTTCACCTGCTCCAGATCCTGGCCGCAGGCTATCCAGTAATAGGCCCTCTCCATGCCCAGGGGCGGTATGTCCAGCTCGAAGGAGACTGCTGAGTCCACAGACCCCTGAGCTATGGGGTTATCGCTCAGAAGGCCGTCTTCAGCATCACGCCAGGTCCCTTCCAGGCTGCCGATCTCCTTTTGTCCTGTAGCATACTGGAAAATCCCCTTGTCCTGGCTGGTAAGTCCGCTTATCAGGAAGTAGCGTTTCCTTTTGTAATGGATAAGCGAGTTGATGGTAGACTCAAACATGACCGTATCGCCAATGGCATCCCCGTATATGTGGAAGTCGTGGGTGAAGAAGAGCCTTACCTTGCGGCTGGAGCTGCCAGCATTCTGGACTATCACCTTTCGCATGAAGACGTCCTGAGAGTTGTGGACTCCATCATTGGTCTCCAGTGAGATATCGAGACCTGGATGCCTGGCATGGCAGCGGCTCACAAGCGTCTCTGGCAGGTACTTGATATCCATATCCCATCCGTCGTCGAGCCACCTGAACTTCCCATCCGCCCAAACTCCCATCCTGAGCTTATGCCCAAAGACGTGATTCTCCAGCCCTACCTGGGGGTAAAAGAAGTCCCTTATGTTCATATGCTCATCAAAGGCTATATTCACCCTGCCGTTGCCAATGACCGATGCTCTGGGCATGTATACTGGGCCTCTTTGAAAACTTCTTTAATTAAGGGTGCCTGCAACTCATATTAACCTGCCGGGAAAGTGTTGTTTTTTGGAGGTTTAGATGGATACATAGCCTAATATTCTGGGCAATAGCAAATAGGGGGGTCAAAAGGAGGTCAATTGAATGAAAAGCGTAGATCTTAAAGATAATGACCTGGAAGTTGATGAGAAGAAAGTGATGGGGCGAATAATAGATATGTGGAGCCTGGGCAGCCCTGAAGATCCTTATGAGTTCAGCACTGAGTCTGAGATACTGAAATATGCCCAAAAGGACGGCCTATCTGAGGAGAAGGCCCACAGCGTCCTGAAAAACCTTGAGGACCATAGCCTGATCCACAGAGTTGAGGAGAATGGCAAAGTCTACCTGAAGTATAAGGTAGAGGCCGCTCATATAGTCAAGGAGCTGCAGAAGACCACCTACGTCAACAGCAGAGAGCACTTCAAGCCTCCTCATCATTGAGGAATGGCTTTCATCGAGTGCACTTTAACTTCCTTTTTGATATTGAGGCTCAAGGCTGCTGAGGCTTAGAGTCGCCAAGGTACAGGGCTACTGATGTACCAGAGTTCTCATGTGCTGTGCTGCATCTGAATCCATTTGCATGGGCAGTCCCATCCCGTATGCTGGTATAACGTGCTAAAATAGAATCGCGGATGCAGGATAGACTTCCTTGCCAACAAACTGGGTGTCTGGCGCCGACGATCCCCCAGATCTCACGGCAGCTTTCAGGGATGAAACCTAGATCGGCAGCCCGGTACATAGAGCTTCACCCAAAATAAAACTATCTGGTGTAAAGGAATGAATTGCGGTCTATTTTAGCATGAATGTGCTTGCTGCAGCGATTTTTTCATGCGTCGACCTCCAGCGGCCCATTTCAAAAGAATAAAGCTCTCTTAATCATTCACCTTCTGCATCCAGGCCCAGACCTTACCACCACTGTACTGGAGATCCTGTTAAAGAGCCTCTGTCCGCTCCCAGGCATGGCCAGCCATCCTATGATGCAGTCCAGTGGCAGCAGGAATGCCTTGCCAAAGCTCTCAATGGCTGCATCAGCGTATCCTATCTTTTGGCCATCTATATCGGTCACTGCCAAATTCAGGGCCATCTTTCCAATAGATTGACCCCTGTATCCTTCCAGGACCGTCCAGTAGATGAACATCAGAAGGGCATTGGAGCCCGCACCTACCACGTAGACATGGCCCAGACTTCCCATGAACAGGAGCATGCCTGCAACCATCTGCCACAGGATGCTCACCAGTAGGATATCTATCAGCCAGGCCCAGAATCTGGGCCCCCAGCCGGCCCGAGGCAAGTTCTCCATATTGATCAATCTCCATTTTAGCACAGGCCTATTTATTCATTCCTCGACAGGCGCTCCGTCTCGGACTCGAATAGTTTTTGATGCATGAAGTCTTCATCCTGATCAGAACGTCGCCAGCACAAAAAATGCGAGGATAGATGGCTAAGAAAAAGCAGCCCCGTTTCCTTCCCATGTCTAGGCAGGAGGCCGATGATCTGGGAATAGACCAGTTTGATATCATCCTTATCAGCGGAGATGCCTATGTAGATCACCCGGCATTTGGCACTGCCATCATTGGCCGGGCACTGTGGGATGCCGGTTATACCGTGGGCATCATAGCCCAGCCCGACTGGAAGAAGGACGATGATTTTCTGAGTCTGGGCGGACCAAGGCTCTTCTTTGGAGTCTCCTCTGGCAATGTGGACTCCATGGTAGATAATTACACCCCAAACCTGAAGAGGCGAAGCGATGATGTTTACTCTCCAGGAGGCGTGCCACGCCGG
Source organism: Methanotrichaceae archaeon (assembly GCA_035560655.1). GTDB lineage: Archaea > Halobacteriota > Methanosarcinia > Methanotrichales > Methanotrichaceae > DATMZB01. The sequence continues at coordinate 5,791 of DATMZB010000331.1, forward strand.
CCAGACAGGGCCACCATCGTCTACACAGACAGGGTCCATGCACTCTTCCCAGGCATTCCTGTAATCCTTGGGGGGATAGAGGCAAGCCTTCGCAGGTTCGCCCATTATGATTACTGGTCTGACTCCGTCAGGCAGTCCATACTGGCAGATGCTCCTGCAGACATGATCGTCTTTGGCATGGGAGAGCGTCCCTTGAATGATGCAGCAAAAAGGCTGGACCAGGGCGAATCCATCCGGGAGATAGGGGATGTACCAGGAACTGCTGTCAAGATGGAGGTCCGATCATGGAGGTCTGCGGATCAGAGCCGGTACCTTGCCATACCCGGATACGCAGAGGTCTCTAAGGACAAGAGACGCTATGCTGAAGCATTCATGCTCCATTACCAGGAACAGGACCCATTCCACGGCCAAACCGTGGTCCAGCCGCATCCAAAGACGGTGGTAGTCCAGAATAAGCCTGCCATGCCGCTCTCATCTGAAGATCTGGACCACATCTACGAGCTTCCATATTCCAGGCAGGCTCATCCTTCATACCAGAAGCCAGTGCCGGCCTTAGAGCCTGTCAAGTTCTCCATAACCAGCCACAGGGGCTGCTTTGGATCATGCTCTTTCTGTGCCCTGACCCACCACCAGGGCAGGATAATCCAGAGCCGGAGCATTGGATCTCTGGTCAGGGAGGCGACCAAGCTTACCAGGATGCCTGACTTTCGGGGCACTATCCAGGACATAGGCGGGCCCACTGCCAATATGTATGGCTTGGGGTGTAAGCTATGGCCAAAGCAGGGCGCCTGCAAGGATAAGCTCTGCTCGGCAGACTGCCCCAGCATGAATGCAGACCACCAAAAGCAGGTTGAGATGCTCAGGAGGATAAGGGCTCTGCCGGGGGTCAAGCACGTCTTCATAGGTTCGGGCATAAGGCACGACCTGGCCATGGCAGACTCATCGGGCTATCTTAGGGAGCTGTGCGCCCACCACGTCTCAGGCCACCTGAAGATTGCGCCAGAGCATATCTCTCCCAAGGTCACGGCCTGCATGCACAAGCCCCCTGTGGAGGTTTTAGAGGCATTCAGGAAGGAGTTCGATGCCTGCAACAGAGACCTGAAAAGAGAGCAGTATATTCTGCCTTATCTCATGTCCGGCCATCCCGGCTGCACTGTATCGGATATGGTTGAGCTTGCAGAGTACCTCAGGGATAACCATCTCTACACAGAGCAGGTCCAGGACTTCACACCAACTCCCATGACCATCTCCACAGCCATGTACTACACCGGGCTTGATCCATTTACCATGAAGGAGGTACATGTGCCCAAGGGCAGAGAAAAGAAGATACAGAGGGCTCTTCTCCAGTACCGCGACCCAAAGAATTATGGATTGGTTACAGAAGGACTGAGGATGGCCGGCAGGGACGATCTCATAGGCGACTGCCCGAAGTGCCTGGTGCCAGGACGGAGAATCCAGAAGGCCTCCGTGAAAGGTGGCGGCGGCCAGCATAGGACAACCCGTCAGTCCTGATCACCTGCATCTGGCCTGGGGGCCTCCAGCTTTGGCACCTATCTTGTGAGGAAGGTCCTGTAAGGATAATGCATTCATCAGAATACATTCTTAGGGTCTACTCCCCAGGGCATCCAGCGCCTCTCTTGAAAGTCTGATCCCTTATCGATATCTGATTGCCTGGAGCTTCTATTATAGCGGCTTATGGTGCGGTTGTCCCAGCAATCAGTGCCCGAATCATAGGAGTCAAACCCATCGTTCCTGGTGAAGTTGTTGTGATTAAGGGTGTTGTTATCCGAGTGGCTGAGGAATATGCCAGCTTTAGAGCTCAATGTGGCAGTGTTGTCATCTATGGCATTGTGGGATGATGAGAATATCCTGATGCCTATGTAGTTGCCGATGGCCAGGTTCTGCCTTATAATATTGGCATCTGATGAGAGGCAGATCATTCCAAAGACCCTGTTATAGCTGGCGTTGCAGGCCTGGACGACATTCTGGCCTGAGTAGTACAGCACGAGGCCGAACCAGTTATTGTAAATATCATTGCTTTTGAGGGTATTGGTTTTGGAATGCATAAGGAGCATGCCCATGAGGTTGCCCCTGGCTACATTTCTCTCGATGATGTTGCCAGTCGAGCTGCATATCTCCAGGCCATAGAAGCATCCATTGATGATGTTGTCGACTATGGTGTTGTTCCTGGAGGCAACAGCTATTCCGTCCACAGGCCACAGGCTTGAGCTGGTCTCCTCAAAACCCTCAAGCCTTATGCCGTCGGCATACAGGGTTACAGCATTGCCCTTTCCATCAGCATCAATGATAGGCCTGCCCCTGCCTCGCAGTATCAGCTGCTTGGTGATATTGATATTCTCATAGTACCTTCCTCCATAAACTTCGATGACATCGCCAGGCTTGGCAGTATCAATAGCTCTCTGAATGCTCAACCCGGGTTTTACTGTGATTATGGCTGCCTGGGCCGATACGCTCAGAATGAAGGCAATGAGGAGAATGCATCTGATCCAGGGCAGGAGGCTCTTGATGTAGCTTCCCGACATACCCATATAGATATAC
>DATMZB010000332.1:0-10738 GCA_035560655.1 Methanotrichaceae archaeon
CTCAAGGACTCCTGTGCAGCAGTTGGGTGCGCAGTTGTACTGGTAGAGCCTGGTCTTGACCTCTGTGTTCTTCTGCAGGTGCTCTGCATGGGTGTACATCTCAGTCAGAACAGCGCCTATCTGGTAGTTCTGGACGCACAGCTTCTCTATCCACTTCTGGTTGTACTCGCCTGTCTGGTATGAGACTGGCATGTACTCGAACTCTGCCTCTTTAGTGAAGTTGATGTAATCCATAGGACATGTGTTGCCTGTAGGCCAGATTCCGCTGGTGGGTGTGCATCCGCTTCCGATCTGCCTCTCAGCCTCAAGCTCTGTCCTCTCAGTGATGACGTTGCCGCTTCCGGATTCCTTCTCGACCAGCTTTGCGCCTGCATAGCCTTCCTGGGTAGAGACGATCATCTCTACGTTCTTGTATCCGACGCCCTTGACTGACGCCTTCTCATACATGTAGTTGGCCGCACTGGCCATGCTGATCATTGCAATAGCTAGCATTGCAATAGCTAGAAACTTTCTGCTCGTCCAAGTCCCTCCTTGTTACCATTTCAGTGTGATTGACATATCGATGTGGCAGGCCGGGTCCAGGCGAGAAATCCCCAAAACAGCCGACCGCAGAATGAACCGGGCCGTATCGTCTCAGAGACCTCGTTAGCGAGCTATGCTGGTGGACCGGCCCGCCTGGATATGAGCACTCTACAAAGAGATGCTTCATGCTAATAAAGACCTGGTACACCATAGGTCGATTAGTCAGCGCCAGCTGAATTCAACATGATTTCGCACAGGATCAGGCTGCAGATAGCAGAACAGATCGGGCCGAGGATAGAGCATTATAAGGCCCGCGCATATATCAGAGATGACTGTATCTGGAAAATATTATAACTGTATCGCCAAAAGATAGAGGTGTCTGAGTGGAAAGTCACAAAACAGGTTTGAGATGATCCAAACCAGGCTTTGATTGATTGAAGAGCTGTGCATAGCTGCTCATGAACCAGCACTTTAAGGCCTTATCCCGGGTCGGAATGAAGATCCCATCGCCCTTCTTGCGGCTGCAGTAGCTATTCAACTACATCAGAATGTCCTGAGCTTGATTTGAGCAAAAATTGAGGCTGAAACTGATATCGGAACAATTCTGTCGGCTTTTGCCTTGAAAGGTACATTTTTTTTCCGCTGAACGATCTAATTGTCCATCGTTTCAGGCTCGTTTTATCGTTCGTTCGGCCCTACTTTTATATGCCGTTCGATATTCAAGAATGATTGGTGGGTCCATTCAGGACCTCGCCCAGCCCATTATGATGGGAGGTCGGCGTAGTGAACTCGGCAATAAAATCTGCAATATGGGCCGCATCGGCGGCAGTATGCCCCAGCCTAATGCCAGCATTTCAAGTGCCTGCAGGAAACGATTTGCTAAATATGCGAGAGGGCCGCGTGTCCATTCCATGATCTGCTAGAATGGACATGAGGCCCCGGTTGCATGGCATGTACTGATGAGGAAGTCCCAAAAAATGAGATATGTTGCAGTGGCAAGACTATGAGATCCATCGACGAATATATACAACATAAGCCGATTTTAAGAGATCGCATCCTGGATCATGGAGAGCTCAATCGGCTGTCCCGCGCCTGCGGCTTAACCCCGCAAGAGGCCAGATCTGAACTGAGAAAGCTGGGATATATACTGACCACCAACAATCACGGCATAGCAATCTGGACCAGGCCTGACGGCTACAGCATCCAGCGTGATTATCCAAAGCAATCTCAGAGATACCCCCGGGAAAATAGCATGCAGCTATAGCATTCAGCCCCTGGCGGAATTGATCGAAGAATGCGGAGTTCAGTGCTGTAGAACTCAAAGCAACAATTTTTCTTTGGAAGATGATGGACCCAGTTTTGAAACAAGCTCTTGAAGAGGACTGGAACTCTGTTGAAGAAATCCTGAGCATGACCTGACGATTTATTTTTATAATCGGGACATACAAATCAGCAGTGCTGCTTAAATGGCATCATTTTTTCCGTACTGCAAAAGATAATTAAGACATCACTGCATATAACGTACTACATCTGTTTAAGGAGTTGATCGATTGATAATAGCCCGCAGTACCAGCAGATGGTACAATGCGCTGCTTCTCTTAATGGTGCTGACAGCCATGATGCTGCCAGCCTTTGCAGAGAATGCAAGCATATCGTCAGTTCCGCCAGAGGTAGTTCAATATGCCAAGGACTGGCCGCTGCCGAACAAAGACTACAGCAATTCCCGAGCCACCAATGATTCCAGCATAAGCTCTGCGAATGCTGGAAGCCTGGGAGTTGCATGGTCATTCAAGATCCCAGGGATAGGGACGTATGGAGGAGGAACCAGCAACCCCATAATCCAGGGAGAGACTGTCTACTTCCAGGACCTGCGTGGCAATGTATTTGCCCTGGACCTGAATACAGGCAAGACCTTGTGGGAGCGAGAGTTCAACTCCTCTGCAGTAGAAGGTCCAAACGGCCCTGCAGTTGGCTGGGGCAAGGTCTTCATTGCCAAGGACATCCTGAACATGACCGCCCTCAACTCGAGCGACGGCAGCGAGATCTGGACGGTCAGGCTCTCCAACAGGACCACAAACGGAATAGACATCCAGCCCGCGATCTATGGCGGCATGATCTACATCTCCACAGTGCCCGGCACGGGTGACATATTCTACGCGCCAGGAGGGATCGGCATACTCTATGCCATGGATCAGGCAACTGGAGAGACCAGGTGGAACTTCAGCACAGTGGACTCTCCAAACCTGTGGGGCCACCCTGAGGTGAACAGCGGCGGCGGTGCCTGGTACACCCCGGCCATAGATACCAATACGGGACTTACCTTCTGGGGAATTGGCAATCCTGCCCCATGGCCCGGCACCCTTGAATGGCCAAACGGCACCAGCAGGCCTGGACCAAACCTGTACACCAACAGCATCATGGCCATTGACCATGCCAGTGGCAGCCTTGAATGGTACAACCAGATCTATCCTCATGACCTCTTCGACCTGGACTTTCAGGTAGCTCCAATCCTTGCAAGCGCCAACATAAGCGGAAAGCAGCAGGATATAGTCTTGGGCGCGGGCAAGATGGGCCGCGTCTATGCATTCAACCGCAGCACGGGCTCAATACTCTGGGCAACTGTCGTGGGAAGGCACGAGAACGACCAGCTCGGCCTGCTTCCAAATGGGACCACGACCGAGGTCTATCCAAGCTCGCTTGGCGGAGTGGAAACGCCCATGGCATATGCAGACGGCAAGGTCTATGTGGCCTATAACGACCTGGCATCATACTATACGCCAACGGGCCGTGCAGGGTCCAACATAAGCCAGGGCAAGGGCGGCCTGACAGCCATCAATGCAGATACGGGCCAGATAATCTGGACAAGGAAGTTTAACTCGCTCAATGTAGGTGCAGCTACTGTCATCAACGATCTGGTATTCACAGCCAGCTACGACGGCAACGTATATGCATTCAAGAAGGACACAGGCGAGAGGGTCTGGAAGTACACGGCTCCGGCTGGAATCAACGGCTGGCCTGCAGTTGCAGGAGACACAATCGTCTGGCCCGCGGGACTTGGCAATGCAACACTTGTAGCCTTGAGGCTGGGCGAGAATTTGACCACGCCCCAGATCATGATCACAGAGCCCAAAGAGGGGGCAGTCCTGGGCACCAATAACGTGACGGTGTCAGTGAAGGTCTCGAACTTCAATCTGTCAAGCAACATGAGCAAGGCCAATGTAACCGGAGAGGGGCATATCCACTACTTCATGGATGTCATCGCACCCACCATAGCAGGCAGGCCTGCTTTGACTGCATCAGGAACATGGACCATGGCCTCCAACACCAGCTACACCTGGAAGAACGTCTCGCAAGGAATGCACAACTTCTCTGCAGAGCTTGTGAACAATGACCACACACCACTCAGCCCGCCGGTAGTCGATACAGTCACTGTGACGGTGCCAAATCTGAAAGCAATTTCCGCACCCAGAACGGTCATTTATCTGGATGCCAGGAACATGGCATTCAACCAGAGCACAATCACAGTGCCAGCCGGGGCCCAGGTGACTATCCAATTCAGGAACGACGATCAGAGCATATCCCATAACTTCGCAGTGTACACTGATTCATCGGCACTGAAGAGGATATTCAGCGGTAATGCCATAGTGGGACCAGCATCGACGACATATACATTCAACGCGCCGACAGCTAAAGGCAGCTACTTCTTCAGGTGCGACATCCATCCAACCCAGATGACGGGGCAGTTCATAGTGGCCTGAAGAGAAATACCGAAATCGTTTAGCGGGGGACCCTTAAGTCCCCTCAAACTTTTGTTGCCATTTTTCGTCTTTTCATGCCAGGGGCATTCCCTTGCTACATTCATGCCAGGAGCATTCCCAAGCACAGCGCTTTCTCTTCGAACTGTGCAAAGGATTTAAACCATCGATGCCGGAATTAATTTGGGAGAGAGCGGATGATTTTGGATAAATGTTATCATATGGCCCGCGAGAGTTGGCAATGCAACAATGCTGGCTTTGAGGCTGGGCTCAAACATAACAACGCCCCAGATAATGATCACAGAGCCCAAAGAGGGAGATGTTCTTGACACCAATAATGTAACAGTATCAGTGAAGGTCCAGAACCTCCATCTGACTGACAACACCTCCAATGCCAATATGACTGGAGAGGGGCATATCCACTACTTCATGGATGTCACGGCCCCAACAGCCCGAGGCAAGCCTGCAGTGACTGCACCCGGAACATGGGTCATGGCCTCAAACACCAGCTATACATGGAAGAACGTCTCTCAAGGAATGCACAACTTCTCTGCTGAGCTTGTGAACAATGACCGCACGCCGCTCAGCCCGCCTGTGGTCGATAATATCAATGTGATGGTGACAGCAGCGAAGTAGGCTTTAATGCCGGCTTTCATATCCTTTTTTCATCCTTGAAGATCATCTTTGACCTCGATTTTAAGTTGCCCGGCCGCAACCGGCTTCTACCATATGATGGAATTAAAAGGTAATGGATGATCAAGAACTGAGAACTACATTTAACGAATATCCCGAGAGCTACTACACTTATCGTCCAAAGTATCCTGAGGAATTATTTGATAAACTTGTAGCCGAAACTCATATTAAGCCTGGAGCACAGCTCCTTGAGATCGGCCCCGGCACTGGCCAGGCCACTGTGCCACTTGCAAAACGAGGATACTCCATTACTGCAGTAGAGCTCGGACCTAAAATGGCCGATAAGGCCAGAGCTGTGCTGAAGGATTATAGAAATGTAGAGATCCTGGTTGGCGCGTTTGAAGACGTGCCGTTGCCTAAATCTCATTTTGATCTCATTTACTCGGCTAGGGCATTTCACTGGATACGTCCAGAATCCAAATTCAAAAAGCCGTTTGAGCTGCTCAGACCTAACGGCCATTTAGCTGTAATCCAAGCCTCACATGTATCAGATGAATCGGGCGATAAACTGTTCTTTGCCAGCCGGCCGATTTACCGGGAGTATGCATGTAGCAGCTCACCAGTTAACAGGGATGATAATTATCGCCTGCCAAGAGCCTGCGACCTAAAACCGCTGGACATCGATACATCGCTCTTTGACCTGCAAAGCTTTACAACTATTCCCCTTGTAATAACCTACACCGGTACCGAATATGCTGGATTGCTGAGCACGTTCTCCAAGGCCATTGCGCTGCCCGCAGAGCGGCGCAAGCGTTTTCTGGAGGCCATCAAAGATCTCGTTAATATGGAATTTAATGGAGCGATAGAGTACCATTTTGCAGTGACCTTAACGACTGCTATGAAAAAGGCATGATACATCTGGGCTGAAATAATACCACGATTATTATTTTATGCAAGATGGTATATCCTGCAGCACTATCTCTGCCTCGTTGTGCCAGTGAAGCAGTCCTTGGAGGGTCTGCCCGCGTTCTTATCCTTTTTGTCCTTTTTTCACATGGCGATTCTGAGTCCACAAGGGCCAGCTAGAATTTCATCCACAGTGCGCCTGGCCGGGGTCCCTTTTTCTGAACTCGCATCCACAGCACTTGCATCTGAACCAGTAGGGGGCATCCACTGCCTCAGCATCTCCACTGCAAACAGGGCAGACAAGTTCATCATCAGCCAAATCTTCCAACACCACTTCAGCATTGCCATGCAAACTTTAAAGATTGCGTTTGAGCAGTCCAATCTGCGACAGAGAATAATGGTGGAGCCTGATGCTGCACTAATTGAGATCTGTGTAGCTGGCCATCATGAATACACCAAATTGCTTGCCGCCCTGCCTTGGGGCCTGGCTAATACTCAGAATAGCACCTCTGTTTCCTGAAAAAGCAGATCTGGCTGATTTCAGCCAGCCAAGAAAAAGTGGCCGGCCTCATGCCTGGCCCGTTTTTCCCAAGCTTCAGCCAGTTCAGCGCACTGGAGCTATTAGCCGACATACATAAACTGAGGATTCTCAGCAGGCCTGTCTCCGCGTATGAATATCCCCGGGTACATGAACTCTCTGGCCTTATTTGAAAGAGACTCATCCCTGTAATCATGCCAGCGTCTGACGAACTCATCCCGTGAGATATACCCCCTGCTTCCTAGAATCGATGGGTCCTCCAGGTACACGTTCCTGTCATCCACGCCTATTACCACCATGTAATGGCCGTTCTCATAATCCTCCCAGGAATCGTTCTCATACTTCCAGGCCTGGGCCGCCACTATCACCGGAACGCCCTCCTGCACAGAGTTCTTCAGGTCATCTAACGTCAGGTTCTCCCTGATCTCAGCCTCAAGCCCCATCTTCTCTGCCACACGCACCATATCATCGGGATCGGTAGCATCTACAGGCGTAGTGTTCAGGAGCTCCATGAGCTGGCCTTCCCTCAGATCTTCACCCTCCCAATATCTCATCACTGCCTGAAAGCAGGCAGCTCCACACGAGTAGTTGGTGCTCTGGCGCACATCAGGCACCTGCAATAGTATAGTCGTGCCGTTCTCAGGATCGAGAGTCTCCATTTCGAGAGTCTCCAGAGCGAGGAAAGGCCGCCATTCTCATAGGGAGCAGAGAGGAGATAGAGAGCATCATAGGCATAGGAGATGATGCCTGGCTGCCCATTGCATCGTTCTTGGGCCAAGCCATCTGCCCGGACAGAGGGAGAGGGGAAATGAGCTGGAGCCTCCACCTCAGTCCAGCAACTGTAAAAAAGGTTTTAGTATTTTGTGAAGGATCTATAATCATATCGAGGATCTCTATGCGAGGGCCAAAAGTTGCTTCTCTCAGGTTCATGGCACGTCTTCTGGTCATTTGGGGCATAGCTTCCCTGGCCCTGATGATCATAGCCATGCTCTTTCCCGATAACCTCACTGTAGAGTCCTGGTATACCCCAATCATTGCCGCTGCAGCCATTGGGCTTTTAAACGCCCTGATCTGGCCGGCCCTCATCCGCATTGCTCTGCCCATAGCCATCTACACATTCGGCGTTCTAGTGATGCTCCTAAACGGCATCATAATCATGATGGCAAGCCAGCTCGTACCTGGCTTCTTCGTCCATAACCTGAGCTCTGGAGTGGGGGTAGCTGCGGGATTATCGATCCTGACCACGGGCCTTGGAGGGCTTCTCTCCATAGACGAGGACTACTCCTGGTACAGCATGGTAATTCAAAGGCAGATCCAGAGGGGAAAAAAGTATACTGAGACAGATGTCCCCGGCATAATATTCCTGGAGATAGACGGCCTTGCCGCGCCTGTCCTGCAGGCCGCCCTGCGTCAGGGCTACATGCCGACGCTTCAGAGCTGGATCGCCCGCGGGAGCCACAGGCTTGTCCAGTGGGAGACGGACCTCTCATCCCAGACCTCGGCCAGCCAGGCAGGGATACTGCATGGCACCAATACCAACATCCCGGCCTTTGCCTATTATGTCAAGCCCGACCGGCGCAGGGTGATCTCCAGCCACCCGCCTTCAGCCGCAAGAATAGAGAAGGAGCACTCTGACGGCCGCGGCCTCCTGGCCTGCGATGGAGCCAGCAGGACCAGCATGTTCTCAGGAGACGCGCCAAATGTCATGATCACCACAAGCAGCCTCTTTAATCCATCAAAGATCCAGGCCCGCCAGTTCTATGCCTATTTCCTCAACCCCTACAACTTCTATCACAGCCTGGGCCTCATACTCTGGGACACGCTGACAGAGCTCTGGTACGGGCTTGGCCAGATGCTCAGAGATGAGAGGCCACGCATCCGCAGGATCGGGATATATCCATTCATCAGGGCCGCAGCCACTGCCTTTCTGCCGGATATCGATGTGGCCACACTCATGGGCGACATGTTCGGAGGCATTCCTGCGGCCTATGCCACATTCAGCAGCTATGACGAGGTGGCTCACCACTCGGGAATAGAGCGCAAGGATGCCCTGGGAACACTGAGAAGGCTGGATAAGCAGTTTGCAAGGCTCGAGAAGGCGTCCGTGAGAGCCCCCAGGCCCTATCGCTTCGTGGTCCTCTCAGACCACGGCCAGGTCCAGGGAGCAACATTCAAGCAGCGCTACGGCAAAAGCCTGAGGGACTTGGTGAGGAGCCTCATCTCAGAGGACCTGAGGGTGGAAGAGGTGGCCACTGCCACTGATGCATGGATGCACTTCAACGACCTGCTCAACGATGCAACGAGGAACGAGAATAAGCTATCATCAAGGACATTTCGCCATGCATTTTCGCGCCGGACCTATGAGGGAACCATTACCACCGGGCCTGATCATGAGATCATATGCAGGGACTGCGATAAGAGAAACGATGTTAAAAAATCAAACGTCATAGTCACCTACTCTGGCAACCTGGGTCTGATCTACTTCGCAGACTGGCCAGAGAGGCTCAGCCTTGAGGAGATCAACCAGAGGTTCCCCCTGCTCCTGCCAGGCCTGATAGAGCATGAGGGCGTGGGCTTCGTAATGGTCCGGTCCAAAGAGCATGGTGCCGTGGCCCTGGGAAAAAGCGGCATCTACTTCCTGGAGAAGGGCCACATTCAAGGCAAAAACCCCCTGGAGATCTTCGGCCCCAATACAGCCAGACACCTCCTGCGTGAGGACAGCTTCAGGGACTGTCCTGATCTCCTGGTCAACAGCTTCTACAACCCCGAGACTGGCGAAGTTGCATCCTTCGAGGAGCTGGTGGGCTCACACGGGGGCCAGGGCGGCAGCCAGACCCAGCCGTTCATCCTGTATCCATCATCGCTCTCAGTCCCGGATAAGCCCATAGTGGGCGCAGTCATGGTCTACCAGATCTTCAAAGGCTGGGTGACCTGCTCAGCCCAGGGCAATGACGCGCCTGACTGAGAGCCGGGATTGGCAGGCCTATGCCTAATTACGATCCTTTACCTCTGAGCTGAGTTCTGACGCAGACCCCATCCCTCCCGCATGTGACCAAAACCTCCATGACCTTTCCCATCTCAGCCGAGTTCCAGATGATCTCCAATCTGCCGTCCTTGCACATGGTCTGGTAGGTCGGATACTCAAAGAAGCGCATCTCGGCCTGGACCTGGGGATGCCAGTAGGTGTAAGGCAGGTCTTCACACCGCTCTATGATCTCAAGATAGCCTTTAGGTATCCTGTAAGTCCTGACCCCTTCTTTTGCCTTCACAGCGACCTCTATGGCATCTCTGGTCTCTCTCCTGCTGGCGAACCTCCATATATCAGGCCGAGCAGTGGGAAGTGCGGCAAAGCCCCTGTTCTCAGGCAGCCTCTGCAGGTGGAGCTTTATTGCGGCTTTGGAGGCGTAGTAAAGGACGTAGAGCGCGCTGAGCACCGTCGTGACCTCACCGGCATCCAGAAAGTAGGCCCTGTTCAGGCGGGATGCCAGGAGCACCACAATCCCTGCCAGTGAGATGAAAGAGAGAGGTGGGTTGATGCCAAGATCAATATTCAACTTGAAGTACTTCGAGCTCAAAGGATAGAGAAGAGGCACGCCGCCAGTGCCCATAAAGTCGCCAAATATGTGAAGAGATCCAACAATGAGCATCAGCAAAAGCAGCCATGTGTCTGATACGCCAGTAAGGGCAAAAAACGCAGAATAGAGGACTGCCGAGGCAGCTATCATGAAGACCAGCGTATGGGTTATGCCGTGATGGCAGGCTATGGGGAAGCGCCTGCACACAGGAAACATGATGAAGTCGAAGTCGGGAAGCTGGCTCATGATGGCGCCCGCTGCCAGATAGAGGTTAGGGTTAAATCCTCCGGCCCAGGAGGCAGCCAGAAGGCCTATCAGGAGATGGGTAAAGAAGTCCATATGATGAGCCGCTCCGCGGACTTTATCCTTGATCTCTTTTTCGAGCTTGCAGACAGACTTCAATCCATTTAGCTCATATCACTTTATATCACTCGGATTAGATATAGTTGATATACACGCCTGATAGCGCGATCTATCGCCTAGTTCAGGGATATAAGGATCTGCTGCCTGCATGCAGGCGGATGTTTTCCAATTCAGCATTAAATCAAACTGCGTGCGGCCACCCCACCCTAAAGGGTGGGGTATGCTTCGGGCCGCACGCCCGGTTTTCTGGAAATCAGAAATCATCGAGTCTTCGTTGTCCCGATCCCCGTGATCTGCCTGAATGGAACTCTGCTTTCGTTTTTCCCTGAGACTCCTCAATATAGTGCTTGATTGTGTCAGCGGTCACATTTCCAACGGATCTAAAGAATTTGCCACTTGACCAAAGGTTTCCACCCCAATAGCGTTTCTTCAACTCAGGATGAAGC
>DATMZB010000333.1:0-2543 GCA_035560655.1 Methanotrichaceae archaeon
ACCTGGCCTTCACAGTAGCTGGAGACGTCCCAACTGAGGTTCCCCAGGGTGCCAGGTCTCAGAGCATACCTGGCACAGGGGAGATGCCACAGTCATTCGAGACATCGAATAAGATAGCAGCGAGGCCGGAATGGAGCAAGATCAGGCCCAGGACAAGCCGGCCCCAGTTCATAGATGAGTTCAATGCAGGATCTCTGGATGCCCTCTACTTCCAGGGCATATCCACAAACCTGAAGCCCGGCGACCTTCTGCTGCTGCCCGCAGGAAAAGGCTATCCGAGAGCGGTAGACTCGGTCAAGGCCGATATGGCCTCCAGTACCACCAAGGTCATCCTCCAGACAAGCCTCACGCTGGAGGGGGTGCTGTCATCTTTAAAGCAGTCGGTCGGAGGATATCTGGATCTGAGATCGAGGTGCCTTGATGATAGCGACTGCACAGTGAAGGCTGCAGTGGATATTCTGAAAGGCATTATAGATGCCATTGATATCTGCAAAGGCAACTTGTCTCAGGACTGCGCCCAGAAAATTCGCAGCATACTGGACCTCGATGGCAAAGGAGCCATCAGGAATATCTCTGATCTCATAGATAAAATAGAAAAGGGCACTGCTGATGAGGGATGCAATCATGCAGGAGAAAAGGGCACCAGGAAGGAGGCCTGGCTGAAATCCATCTATGACGCCCTGAGAAAACATGCCACCGAGTTAGAGGAGTTGCCAGGCATTGAGTCCTCGGGGACCATTGGGGCCTTGCAGTTCTCATCCAAGGCTAGCCCGCTTACATCCGGGCTCTCATTGGTAATGGCACCGCTTCTAAAGCCGCCTTCTCTGCAGCCGCCTAGCTCAACTCAGCTTGATAGACCTATCAGCAGGATCTTTGGTCCCGGCTCGGATATGGGCCCGAAGATGCTGGCAGCCATGAGGCCGGGGCTCTGGGATGATCTCTACATTGCCCTTGCCAATGCCCGGGTGACCCAGCCGCCGGACCTGAGCAGCGTGCCCGTCCTGGGGATAAAAGCCAGCCCCTACGGCCACAATGCGCCGAAGATGGTCGTTACGGACAATAAGGGCGTAGTGGTGGACCAAAGGGAGTGGCCTTTGAACGGATCTATCAGAGTGACAGCATCTCTGATCCCTGGAAGGGGGACTCCTTTTGGCATTGCTGTACTGGGAGTGAAAAGAGGGGGTAAAACCTATGGAGCAACTGGCGATATTCCCTTCGATTCCCAGCTGGGCGATGGTATTAAGGCCAGCATAAAGGCTCCAGATACTAGCTCCAGTGATTATACAATCACTTTCAAAATTCCCGGCTTGAATGACAAGAAGATAGTAGTTACCGTCATCTCCAGTCAGGTGATTTCCATTGCGATCGCTTCCACTGAATCGCCTGTGAAAGTCGATGTTGATGGTGAGGTCTTTGATAGCGTCTATTTTGATAATACATTGAGCCGTGAAAAAGGCAGCCACAGGGCGGAGGTCTCCCGTAATGTGGATAGGCTCTTCATATCAGATGAGTCCCTCCTCCCGCCTGAAGAGACTGATGTGCTGTATCTGGACGGCAGGTATGACAGCATCACCCCCGGGAGCTGGATAGCGATCCGCCGGCCAAAGGCTGGCGATCCCTCAACCACCGCTGATCCCATGATCTTCAGGGCAAAGCGGGTTCGAACGGTCACCAGGAATGACTATGGATTCAGCGGCGATTCCACAAGGATCGAACTGGCAGGAGCAAATAACGGCAACTGGCTGGAACCTAAAAATGATGTAGATATTTCAGTCCTCCGGGGAACCGAGGTCTTTGCTCAGAGCGGGTCCCTGGATCTGGCAGATGAGACCATAGATCCTGTAGATGAGCCTGTCTGCGGCGACACTATTGAACTTGACGGCGTTTACGACGGCCTTGAGTCCGGAAGGTGGTTGATAGTCTCGGGAGAGAGGCTGGACATTGCAGGCACAAGCGGTGTGACCGGCAGCGAGCTTGTGATGATCGCAGGCGTATCCCAGGATGTGGAGAAGGTAGCAGATCCCAAAAACCCCGGCGGAGTCATGGACCTGCCAGGAGATACCAATCACACATTCGTAAAGCTCGCCAGCAGTCTATCATACATCTACAGGCGCGATAGCCTGACCATCTACGGCAACGTATCAGACGCCACCCAGGGCGAGTCCAAGAGCGAGGTGCTCGGCAGCGGAGACGCAGGCAAATCTCTGCAGAGCTTCACGCTTCACCAGTCGCCTCTGACCTATATTCCTGACTCAAACCCAACGGGCATTAAGAGCACCCTCCAGGTCAGGGTGAACGATCTCCTCTGGCAGGAGGTGGAAACTCTGGCAGGAATGGGACCCAGGGATAGGTGCTATGTTACCCTCACAGGCGACGATGCCAAGACCTCAATCATCTTCGGTAACGGCGCCGGGGAGCCAGGCCGCCCACGGGCACAGAGAACATCAGGGCGGCCTACAGGGCGGGAATGGGCAGCTCAGGCAATGTCAAGGTGGGCCAGATAAGCCAGCTCATGACCAAGCCTCCAGGAGTCACCGAGGTCG
>DATMZB010000334.1:0-3604 GCA_035560655.1 Methanotrichaceae archaeon
GTTTAGATGTTAAACTGTGGATTGTGAAGAAGCATGTCGAGCTGGGGAACCCGGCCAACGTGGTCTATGAAATCCCAGAGGAGTATCGACCTGTGCTGGATACTCAGGCAGAGGTGGAATCTGCAGAAAAAGGCTCAGTCGCAGTCTACGATGTTAGTGTGAAGGATCTCATCACGGCAGGATTACTCACGCCTGGAAGCAAGTTATACATGACCTACAAACCAAGGTCTGGCCGGGACCGCAAGACTTACGAGGCCATCGTCGAAGAGGACGGCTCACTTCATGCTGATGATCAGAGTTTCAGTCCAAGTTATGCGGCCGTCTACTACCTTAACAAGGCCGGGAGCCCAAGAAAGACGGCAAATGGCTGGATAACCTGGAAGACAGAAGACGGTGTCCTACTGTCGGACCTCCGAGACCGTTATTTGAAGGAACATCGGCCACAATAGGCTCTCTGATGCATGAGTTCATGAATTCGCCATATCGTTGAAGATCCCTGGTAAACTCGATCCTTTAAAGCAAAACTACGTTATGTCTGAGGTATTCTTAAAAAAGTACTGGTGAGACCTCAGCAGCATTCGTTCTTCTCTATTTCGCCAGCTCATAAATGGCCTGGGCGTATATCTTGGCATTAAATAACAGGTCCTGCAGTAAAATATATTCATTGGGCTGGTGTTCTACCATGGGCCTGCCCGGGAAGATTGGCCCGAAGGCCACTGTGTTTGGCATCTGTTTGGCGTAGGTTCCCCCACCTATTGCCAAAGGCTCGCCCTTATCTCCGGTCATCTCAGAGTAAACCTTCAGCAGAGTATTCACCAGGCGCGAGTTCCTCGGGTAGTAGAGCGGCTTTTGGTCAATCATATTCTCCACCCTAAAGTCCGTGCCAGATATGGTCTGGTTGAAGGGGTTCATCATATCCTCGAATGTGCAAGTGACTGGGTAGCGCAGGTTCAAAGCCAGTCTGATCCTGTCCTCAGTGGCATCGATCATTCCCACATTGAAACTAAGGTTGCCTGATATGTTATCACTCATAGCGACTCCAAAGGACCGACCGTCGGTCTCCTCACCCACTTTGCTGTTGATGAAGTGGATGGCCATGCCAAGGTCAGAGCTTCCCAGGTTCAGGGTATCCAGGAAGGCCAGGAGCCTCATTATAGCATTCTTGCCTTTCTCAGGCTCGCTCCCATGGGCTGCCACGCCCCTGGATCGTATCATCACTTTCCCGTCGGCTTCCTCGGCCGTTAGATCATAGCCAGTCAGATTGGCGAAGTTTCGGCAGGCTTGTATGAGAGCTGCAGGATTAGAGGTGATCACTTCTGCCTGGGCCTGGTCCGGGACGGAGTTGCCTGCAGTGCCACCCTGTATACTGATCACCCTGGTTTCGGGCGATCTATTGACTAGGTCCCTGACCAGGTTGAAGTTGGTATTTCCCTTCTCTGCATAGACCACAGGGTAATATCCATCAGGCGTGAAGCCTAATACCGGCGGCTTCTCATGTGATAGATAGTATATGACGTCCTCATCGCCGGTTTCCTCTGTGGTGCCGAAGATCACCCTAACCTTCTTGGACAAATGAAGACCTGAATCCCTCAATGCCTTAGCTGCGTATAGAGCAGCCATGGCCGGACCTTTGTCATCTATGGCACCTCTGCCGTACATCTTGCCGTCATGGATCTCTGCCGAGTAAGGCGGATAGGTCCAGTTCGTTCCCTCTGGCACCACATCCAGGTGTGCTAGGACTCCCACATATTCATCTCCCTGTCCAAACTCGGCATAGCCAACATAGCCATCAAGGTTAGTGGTATTGAAGCCCATGCAACGGGCTATTGACAGGGCTTTATCCAGCGCATCAGCCGGACCAGGACCAAAGGGCATGCCCGGCCCAGGGTCTCCCCTGGTGCTCTTTATCCGGATCAGTTCCTGGATCGATCCAATCATCGCCCCTTGGTTCTCATCTACTAGCTGGCTGATCCTGGTGTCTCCTCCATCGCTCTGGCACTGGGCCGGAGATATTAAAACAGATATCATCAAGAGTAGGCATGCCATAAAGAGAAAGCATGGAACAAGTACTGTATTGAGCATCTCATCACCTCATCTACTGCTGCTTTTGAACCTTGATCTACTAATGCACCTTTTGGATAGGGTTGATGAAATACGATGTATACCTGGCGCTTGTAGTGAACATTGAAGAGTAAGTTATCCACCCTTATATGGATGGATTACATGGATATTAAAAATCCGTGATCTTTTCAGCCAGGCTTAATGCTTTATCCTTTCAGTCCATTGTGAGAGGTATGACTGAAGGAAAGTTTAAAGAGGTCTGCCCAAGCTGCGGAAGCGCCGACCTGTACTATGAAGCCGGCGGCCTATCAGGCAAGGTCTACCACTGCAAGAACTGTGATTACGTCGGCCCTCTGGTGATCGAGGCAGATGAGAGAATGGCCAGGGCAATAAAAGAGAAGGGCGGCTGTGAGTGGGAAGGGAGCTGCTCCAAGGATAAAGGGGCGGAGTAGCCCCAAGGTCCTGTTCTTTTGAACCACTCCATTTCAGTATCATGCATGAGGATGCGATATGAGTACCTGGACCCAATACTGTAAGGGCGGGAAAAGGAAGGCAAGATCAGCAGGTTATTCAAACTGAAATTTAGCAGAAATATATGTAATGCCAGACGTTATTGGTTTTCAGCACTTCGCTCGTACACCTGAGCATTAATATCAGCGCTTGGACATGATACCCTACACCGGGAATCTTTCTTGCCTTCACAGGAAACAGAAAATCCTTGACATCTTCTGGCTTGACTGCAGTCAGACCATAGGGCTTCATGTAGTCAGAAGCTATCCTGGCAACCAACTTGTTTGGCGCTCTGCCAATTGAGCAGGTCAGCCTTTCATTCTCCAGCACCTCTTCCATCAGGTGCTCAGCAAATTCTTCGGCTTCCGCAATTCTTTCAACTTACTCGATATGTAGAGGTATGCTTCGTCCATCCCGCCTGGCTCAAATTTCATCAGAAGCACCGCTGACAACGCCTCGTCCAGTTCCTCCTTTTAGATCGGCTCCGACTATAACTGGCTTGCCCTTTAACTCAGGATGCTCCCTAACCGCTACCGATGGAAAGAAGGCATCCAGATCGACATGCAGTATTATCCTCAGAGGCGATGCGCCTATCATTTAGCATATATTTGCGGATAAAGGGGTTGGGTAGTAGTATCTTGACCCATCAATGTCTTCGCACCCCCGTATTTAGCAATGATGATCGCCGCTACAGACAATAGTACTATTGAATAGCGATTCGCTTGCTCTGTCAGGGTGAAAAACCCACATGTGCCATTGACCACGGCATGCCATAATATCGCTGATAACGTGCTACGGCATGTGTTGTTGAAGATCCATGTCATAATAATTGCCATGAAAACGACGCTCACTATAAAAGTCCAGAATGCCAGTGATCCGAACCCCATCTTGTACTGGATGCTGTCTTTGAAAAGGAAGAGTGGCGTGTGCCAAAATGCCCATAAAATGCCCAGGATCAGGCTAGAGACCAAAGCACTCCATCTCGATTGCAGCCGATCCAGAGCGTAGCCGCGCCAGCCTAGTTCTTCCATGA
>DATMZB010000335.1:0-8169 GCA_035560655.1 Methanotrichaceae archaeon
ATAATGGAGAATATGCCTCATTCTCTAGATATTTATGCAACATTGCGTCGAAAATAAGCATGTCCTTATCGGCTTAGTTATTCCTGAAAACGGGATAAGCACGCGAGCGTTCTTTTTCATTGCTCTAATAAATAGGAGGGAGGCAAAAGCCGTTCTACAGAGGAAGAATTGGTTAGGTCGTACCCGACTTCTGCCATCACTAACTACGGCGATCGACGAATATAAGGATTTTGGTAGAAGAGATAAATACCTTAGGGATAATTCAATTATCCGAGCGGCTCTGCAATAGAAGAGAGCATTGGAGACGGCAGAAGCCTGCCTCCGACACAGGCGAGGGGCAGCGAGCATGAAGAAATAAGCAGAGGCTGGGCCTAAACCTGGCTAGTGAGAGTCCTGCTGTCCAGGGCTCAAGCCGGCATTATATGTCGCATAAGCCGCTGTAAACTAGCAGGCCGCTGTCTGATCCTGGCATGCCTGGCTTAAATAGGACTCTTTCCTTTACGGAAAAACGCTGAATCCTCAAGGCACGGAAATAGAACTATGCAGGACTGTGGCCGCATTCATGCGGCCTTATTGCTCCTGTCAAGGTGCCAGAGGCTTCCTTATTCTTCCTGCGCTCTCCTGTGCTGAGGCCCATTTGGCCTGCTCTGAGGATAGTATGTTTTCCGCCCTCTCAGCCAGAAGGCGCTCAATATCTCCCTCTGAATATATGCCCGCTCTTGCCTCGAAGAGTGCCACCTCTCGTCTCAGCTCCTCATAGGTCGATCTGTAGACGAGCCAGTTGCTCTGGAACTGATATATGCTCTGCAGGGACTCCAGTATCACAATGATCACGCCAAGGCCGCCTACAACCATTAGGGGCTCAGGAATTAGAGAGGACCCTGCGTTGCTGGAGATGAAGGGAATAAGAGCTGCAGCTATGATCTCTATCACCTTCAGCCTTTTATACCATCCCTGGCTGCTCATGCTCTTTGTATCATACCACTCCATCTGGCGATCTAGCCTTTCCATAATAGGGCTTTTTGATCCTGAGATCTCCTTTGGACTGGACTCTTCCTTCGGGGCAGCTCTTTCTGCTTGGCTTTCTGCATCAAGGCTGTTTGAGTCGGGATTGTCTTGAGCCATAGCTGTAATTCCTCCGTGGTTGCTATTAGATCTATCTGTGCAAAGCGTTGCCTATTGGCTCAATACCTTATTAATTTTATGATTGTGTCATCATTAGATGGCGAAGGTGATCCGGAACTGCGTCCCGCCCTCTCTGTGCAGGTCGATGGTGCCCTTAAGCTGCTCCACCAGTGTTGAGACAAGCTTTAAGCCGAATGATTTCGACTTGCTGACATCCATCTCCTCTGGAAATCCGCAGCCGTCATCGCTGATTATTAGAACCAGCTCGTTATCGCCCTGAGACTTGAGTTCAATCTTTATCACTCCTCTCAATGACTGGTTAAAGGCATGCTTGAGGGCATTGGAGACCAGCTCATTTATTATAAGCCCGCAGGGTATGGCCTTATCTATCTCCAGGAAGACTCCCTCGGCATTAAGCCTGACCTCTATGGCGTTCTTGCGGATGTTATAGGCGGCCATGAGAGCGCTTATCAGGTTGCGGGAATAGTCCACGAAGTCTATCTTTGTCAGGTCTTGCGACCTGTAGATCTTCTCATGTATCAGGGACATGGACCTTATGCGGTTCCTGCTCTCCCTGAATGCCTCTATGGCTTTTTCATCCTTTATGTATTCAGATTGAAGGCTGAGCAGGCTGGAGATTATCTGCAGGTTGTTCTTGACCCTGTGGTAGACCTCTCTTAAAAGCACTTCCTTCTCCTGCAGTGAGCTCCTGATCATGCATTCGGCATGCTTGCGCTCCTGGATCTCTTCTATAAGTGCCTCATTGGAGTTCTTGAGCTCCCTGGTCCTCTCCCTGACCCTGTTCTCCAGCTCAACGCGGGCGTCAGAGAGCTCATCCTTTGCTTTCTTGATCTCAGTGATATCTTTTATCAGCTCTATGGCGCCAATCTTTCTTCCCTGGCTGTCATGAAGAGGCGAGGCCTTTGCCCAGATGCAGATCTCTCCACCTCTGTGCCTGTCGGGCATGCTGGCCTCGGCAAGGAGCGCATCACCTTTTCTATCTACGATTGGATATATGGATGCAGCTTTATAATCGGGTTCATCAAGAAGATCTATCAGCATAGGCCCTGATTGGCCTGAAAACGGCAATGAATAAGCATTGCTGCCTCTGCCAATGACCTCGGGTTTGGACACGCCCGTAAGCTCCTCTATGGCCCTGTTCCAGGCTACCACCTTCTTATCCTGATCTATGACGAAGATGGCGTCGGGCATGAACTCTATGATATCCAAGAGCTGCTTATGGGCAGAGCATTGCCTCTCTTCAGCCAGCATCCTCTCAGTTATATCTCTGATTATGCCCTGGGCTCCAGATGCCTGCCCATCCTTGAAGACTGGGGAGATATTGACCTCCAGGATCATCCTGGATCCATCACTTCTGATGATGCTGCAATGGTGACCCTTGATTGGACTTCCATTGAATGCACTGTTTAGGGCTTCCCTCGTCTTGGAGAGCTCCTCCTTGAACATGCCCTCGTATACGGATCTGCCTATCAGCTCTTGGGCCTGGATGCCCATCATGCTCTCTATGGCCGGGGAAATATAGGAGAAGTTCTCATCCAGGTCGACGATGAATATGACATCGATGGATCTCTCAACCATGGACCTGAAGGCCTCTTCTGATTCCCTGAGCGCCTGACATTCCTCTTTTTGGCTTGTGATGTCCAGGCCTGCCAAATGAACTGCCTCCAGACTGCCCTGGCAGTCGAACTGGGCAGTGTTCATCCATTGCAGCCAGAGCGTCCCAATGGACGAATGGAAAGAATGTTCCAGTATGGCGAGCGGATCTTCAGGGCTGAGTGAATTAAGTATCTTGGCGGCCTCCTTCTGGCTTTCCTCTGGAATGAGGCAGATAAAGCTGGAGCCAAGCAGCATCTTCCTGGACATATCAAAGAACCGGCACATGGCATCATTGGCAGAGACAATATTTAGGCCGGGATCAAGGCTGCAGGCCAGAACATGGCTCTGGCCCGGGGCTGTGTTTTTGGGAGATCCATTGGCAGAGCCGAGTTTGGCAGAATCAGTTCTCAAGCTTTTCATCCTAAACAGCCCCAGGTCTAACTATGGGCTGTTGTGGAAGCTATTTATGTTTTGATATCTCTCAGAATTGGAAATTGTTTTCGAAACAATGCAGTCCTTATGCCAGAGACGGCGTCTGAGATGAAATGAGGTCATAGTGCGGCTATGATGCGAAATTGGCGCTTCCTGGTCTTCGAGGCTGGCGCGAAATCCTTTTATCGTTTTAAACAGCACAGCATAACCGTGGGGTGCTCAATGGAATCCAGGATCATTATAATAGCATTGGCATTGGGTATTCTGTTGACTGCCTGCTGTGCCCAGCAAAAGAGCGGCTTTCAGAGCGTCGGAGAGGACTATGGGAAGTCATGGCTCAGCAACTTCCAGTCCAGCAACCCAAAGCCTGTCCAGAACACCAGCAGCGGCCTGTGGAACTGGGGCGGTGCTCCCAAGGGAAGGGTCATCTCTAATGGAGTGCTGACCGCAGATCCGTACTATATCTGGAAATCGTTCAACTTTACCAGCGGCTGGCTTGGCGAGGCTTACAAGGATTCGGCCACAGGGAACGCTGTCTATGCCTACATAAATCCCTACACAGGATCTCCAGTCTATTTCTATGTAGATCCAAAGACTGGAAAGCCGGTCTACACCAGTCCTGGTAATGCCACAAGCATTCCAGCCTATGGCACAAGTCCGCTGTATAGCGGCTCAACCAACTACTATGATGGCTATGGTCAGGGAGGCTACTATAGCGGCAACGATCTGGGGATGCTGATCTAGGTCGCACAGGAGCTAGGAGCTTGAACGATTCCCAGCTGCGTTTGCAGCTGTACATGCACGCAGCAATGATCTGATCTTCAGGAGACCGGCATAGGACATTCCTTCCTGTCATTTTTATTAACTTCTTCCTTGACCATACGCCATCTTCATCAAATGCCACATAGGCTCTGGCCAGGAGGCTTGCTTTAAACCTGGCTTGATCTCCAAGCCGGCGATCTGTGGCTAGCATCCGTGGCCAGGATTATGCTGAAGTCCTAGGCAAGGGTGATGATACGGCCTCCTTTATTTTTCCCCTATTTGCATGAATTATCTGTATCCTCTTCTCATATCTGTGAATCATACGTTAATTCTAGGTTTCACCACTGCCCGTGTTACATACATCTGCACTGCTGCCTAAACCAAAGCAGCTTGCTTGTCCTGCTCCCCTGCCCTTATTGCCAAGTCTCATGGCCTTGGGAGGCTCGTACTCCCTTAGATTGGTCTTTCCTTCATTATCCGCTTTTCTCCTTTTGCTGTCCATCCCTTTTTCACCTCTTTAGTTATGATCATGAGATCATTTCAAAGTCGCCTATCTGCGCCTTTTGGCTGGAAATAGGCCTTTCGCCTCCGCCTCGGTGCAGAAGAATGAGGGCCAGACTAGGCGGCTCCCCTCTACGAAGTTGTTGGCTACGCAGCCGGTCATGCAGGTGCTGGCATGGATGCAGTCCCTGCATATACCGGGATAATTGGCGACATCCAGAAGCTCTCGGCGAAGCTCTTTTAGACCAGATTGGTTCAGCCATATCTCCCTTATGCTGTCTCCCAGGCGTCCAAAGACCATTTCAGGAACCGTCCTGCCTATGCCGCAGAGTGATATCTCTCCCGTTCCCAGGATTCCAAGATTGGTGAGCACGCCGCAGTTGCCTATGATCCCTCCTTTGCGCCAAAGCTCCTTTAGAGGGAGAAGGGCTGGCGGAAACAGGCTAAAAAAGACCTCTATATCGGAAAGCTCCGTCCGCAGGTGCTTCTCCAGGGCAATGCACTCCTCAAGGCTCAGACCTTCTTGCCTGGAATGCAGTTCTGACCCCCGTCCCTTGTTTGTCAGTGGTGTGAACTTGACAGAGGTCGCTCCATGATCCCTGGCCAGGGCCACCAAGTCGTCGGCCTGGTGCGCATTGCCTCTGTGAACGCAACAGATCACCTGCAGATTTCTGTGCCCCGCATCGGCCAGGAGATCCAGTCCACTCAATGTTGCATCAAAGGCGCCCGGAACACCTCGGAACTGGTCGTGGATCTGGGCATCGGATCCGTCAAGGCTCAGGCATATTGACGAGACTCTGGTGCTGTCCTTCAACCATTGGGCTATCCGGTCGTTTATGAGGGTGCCGTTAGTGACCAGGCACAGCGATAGGCCCTCTGAGGATAGCATCTCCGTAATCTCGCGAAAATGAGGGTGAACCATGGGCTCTCCGCCTGTGAGAACTGCCCTGAAGAGCCCCAGGGTTTTTGCTTCGGCCACGGCAGAGCGCAGAAGCTCCATGTCTATCAGATCTTTTGGATCTGGCATGCCCGTCACGTGCCTGGAGTTGACCCAGCAGTGACGACATTTGAGGTTGCATCCTATCGATAAATAGAGCTGAAGCGAGAGGAGAGGAGGTACGCCTTCTGGCAGATCCGGGGTCTTTCCGTCTGGCGGAAGTGAGTCTTTACTGGGCGTTATATCGCATCTAGAAATCATCTAAACATCACCTTTGAGCCCGCTCCCAGCATGCTGTCGCCTTATCCTTACCTCTCTCTTGTCTCCGGAGTTCCTTGAGCTAGGAGACCGAACTCATAAATACCTTTTGTCTTCCGCTTGGGAGGCCAGGATAGCCGTGGCAGGGCGGCCTCATCCGCCAGCAGGCGGAAAGGCGGCCTGATCTGCCAGGCATTCGTTCTCCTATCGTACTGACCGATGACCCTCTTTCCCAGCATCAGCTTGAGGCACTGCTTATATTCCGTGCCGAAGCTGACTACGCGGGGGCGCATTGCAGAAGGCAGCACGCGTTGGATAAGGCCGGCATTGGCCAGGCCCCGGTAGGAGCTGCTCAGGGCATGCCTGAATGATCCACTGATGCGTCGCCTGACACGGACTTTATGCATTTGAATCAGGCCCTGCATACCTCCGGGGATCATTCTTTTGCCAGTGCTGTTCTCAGCCGAGACCACCTTTCCCACCACGTCCTTGAGCTGGACTAGGTATGGGTCTTCTGAGGAGTTGTTGTCTCCATGGGTGGAGATCCCCTCGGGGGTGATGGCCGTGACCCTGTGTACCACCATCTTCTGCTCTAAGGGCTCCTGGAAGTAGATCACGTCTCCCCTCCTGGGCGGCCTGTTGCAGGGCACAACCTCCATCAGATCAGGGACATTTAAGGTGGGGCTCATGCTGCTCCCTGTCAGGACCACGGGGATGGCACCGCGTGAGTCGGAGATGGTGTCCAGGTCAGGAGTCCTCTTCCCTGTGGATGGCTCCGCTTTCTTTATCGGAGGCTTTTCTAAGCCCGAGAGGGCCTTTTCCAGGTGCTCCCAGAACCGTCCTGTGAGGCTTATGTTTAGGATGAAGGCAGGGATTGTGTCGGCTAGGCCTGAGGCTGCAAGGAGCTGCTCTCTGTGGACCTTCGTGATGTCCGCATTTTGAAGGCGCATGGTCATGGTCCTGGTGATCTGCTCAACCGACTCCACTATCATTGCCTCGGCCTGGGACCTGTTGATGGGCTCGACAAAGTCCTCCTGAGACTGGAAGAGGAAGAAGATGGCCCTGAGGGGCACGGCCTGCTGCACGTCCCAGATTCCGCCGGGACCGCCATCAAAAAACTGGCTCCATGTGGGCCAGGGGTGTGCCCAGTACTGGCCATGGGAATCGCGGACCACCAGTGTTGCATCATCGCAAAGCGACCTCCAGGGAGATGGGAGCCGCCTGGAGGCGGTGCTCTTGCCTGTGCAGCCTGGAGCTGCCATTATCACTCCCTGGCCGTCAAGGGAGGCCAAGGCGCCATGCATAAGCATGCCTCCCCGTGCCTGGACCTGGCGGGCTACGGCCAGGGAGAGCCTGGTAGCCTGGATGATCAGCATATCCTCGCCCTCAGGCGGCCCGAGGAGGCAGACATGATCCCAGCAGCCTTGAACTCTATCCTTTCCAGGCTCTCCCACCGCGGCCAGGAGCAGTCTGCCTCTGCTGGAAGGCCTGAGGTCCATGGCCCCGGCCATCAGCTCTACCACTGGCTTTGTTCTGCAGTCGGCGGCAACAATCCTGAGGCTGGTTCCATCTGCCAGTTCCAGCCCAAACCCCTTTGATGTCATAGGACCTCAAGGGGTGTGCATCTTAGGCAAACCATAAGCATGAACATTTGATTCAGATCTCTCTTCAATCATTGGTCTCCAGATCCGGGTCTATGGACTTGCGTCTCCACGCATCTGAGGCTGCACCCTATTGACAGGCAGGGCTCGTGAGATTGGAGAGATGGCACGCCTTCAGTAGACTGAAGCTCGCTCCCTCTCCAGTTTGCATTCAGCACCATTCAGTGCCCAAAAGGCGCCCTGCGATCCATTTCATCATACCCTATTATGATCATCGGTTTTTCGAGGCTCTCCTGAACCAACTTTATTGCCAGTGGGATTACAATCGCCAGCAGCTAAATAGCCTGTGGATGAACACATGCCGGCTGCGCTGCCCGAGCCATCACATGCGAAGGCTATATTGCCACTGGGATTGCAGCCTCCAGAATCACCGCTGCCCGAACTGGTGCAATCTCCCGCTCCATTGCGCGATTGGCCCAGGCGCATGACCTTTGGCGACACGTACTCTTTCTATCTCTTCTCGCCTCCAGATTTCTCTTTAATTTTGCCCATTTTATTCCCTCCTCTTCATGTCCTATTATGATCATCGATTTTTCGAGTCTACCCTGAAACTAGGTCATCCTGGCGTTATTGATTTAGCCAGGACCGTTGCCAGAGGTAGCACAGACGTAGGGTGTATTGCCTGAGCTACAACCGAGGGCTGAATTGCCATTGGGACTGCAGCCTGGATAATTACTGCTGCCCGGATTGGTGCAATCATCTCCTGCCCCGCTTCGCGCATCGCCCAGGCGCATGGCCTTTGGCGGCACGTACTCTTTCTGTCTCTTCTCGCTTCCAGATTTCCCTTCATTTTCGCTCATTTTATTACTTCGGGAGTGCAGAGGGTCACGAATACCCCGACCTTCAGGTCGGGGATGAAGTGAACCCTCGCCCGGT
>DATMZB010000336.1:0-2164 GCA_035560655.1 Methanotrichaceae archaeon
GTACTAATAGTATTAATGGATGAGTCACGATTAATAATGTGGAGGAGGATGGAAACCATGGTATTTGCTAAGTGTAGGCGTTGCAATGGAACTTCGAATGCTGGTGATAAAAATCCAACCAATGGCGTGGCTAATTATTGCGTTGGATGCGGAGGTTCGGGTTACATTTGAAGCATGTGAGCTGGCCAGCACCGGGGAGCCTATCATCATCCGCCCAGATCTGAAAACGCGGAGTTATAGTCCTCAACGCAACTATCTTAAGCTATCTTCAAGATGTAGATAGGAAAATAAGTATGCATAGCTTATCTGCGGCTTGAAGTGGGGAATATTAAACCAAGAAAGATGCGCTTAGGACTATAATAGATTTGCAGATGTTGTTGCAGCTCTGGAAGATGCGCGGAAGTTAGATGATCTGCACAAAGCATATAGGTTGGCTGATCAGAAGCCCAGGTGAGTCTATATCCCTTGAAAAGATTCTATAACACCACTACTTTTACCCCAAAGGTTGAACTTGAACTCGTCTATCTTCCAGCTCTCCTCAGCCCTGATGAAATGCAGGTCATAGCTGCCCACAAAGATCCTGGAGTTGCGATTTGTAGGGTTTGGCAGGTAATGGAAGGCGATTCCATAGCCGAACAGGTCTGCATCTTCTTCTCTCACGTCGACTACGTAGTTTCCAGCCTGGTGATGTATCGATTTCAGCTTTTTCAGCCCTGAATCCCAGCCGTCCACTATCTGCTGCGGCCTAAGAGTGGCAGGCTCGCCTCCGGACATAGAGGTCATATCGAATAGCACCTCATCTGCAAAGAGATCCTTGACCGCCTCCCAGTCCCTCTCGTCTGTATAGATGAAAAGGCGGTTGACGATGTCGATTATCTCATCTTTCAAGACCAGATTATATTTCTGTCAGTCATTGTATCACCAAATGAACCGCCGTTCTGATCTGCCCAATACTTCCGAGCATTTCGAAATATTGGCATTCATAGCGTTTTGTTCCACCAGCCTCCGGATCTCTTTGAGGGCACACTAAATCTGTAAGTCTCGCCATGTCTGAGGTAGGTGACCCTGGCAGAGAGCCCGGCTTTCTCTACAGCTTTGACGAAGTCATTCAGAGGTGATTTGAAGATAGGATAGTCATTGAAATGGATTGGCACGGTATGATGAGGCTGGATCAAGCTTATGGCCTCTATTCCCTGCTCTGCATCCATGGTCACCATAAGTCCAAGCAATCTTGTGCCGCCGAGGTGCAGGAGCATTATGTCGATATCCTGATAGCGCCTGGGGATCTCTTTTAGGCCTTCGAAGATGAGCGTGTCGCCAATTATGTAGAGCCTGAGAAGATGCTTCCTGGCCTTTTCAAACTCCAGCATGCTGCCCATCACCGGCGGAAAAGCAAATGATATCAACCCAGGAGCATGCATTCCAGGCATGGCTGTGATCCTGAGATTGGCCTCTCCCTTGCTTACACTGACGGAGTCCCAGGTATCAAGGCCATAGACGTAGAGGAACTCTTTTTGGATAAGCTCGGCCTTTGCCTGAGCCGTGGTAATTATGGGCAGATCCCTATCCAGCCTGGCTGCCACGACCTGGTCAAAATGATCCTCATGCATGTGGGAGAGAAGGCACAGATCTAGAGGAGGCAGCTCATCAAGCTCAATGGCTGGGTTAGTGAGCCTTTTGGAGGTCAGCCCGTATCCCAGATGGACATGATCGCCGGCATGCAGGAAGTTTGGATCCATGAGGATGGTGAAGCCTGCATAACGGAGAATGACTGTAGTTGTGCCTACAAAGAATATAGACCCCCTTGAAAAATCGGGGCCTGAGGCCTCCGTCGCAGTGAGATTTAGATCAAAGTTTTTGGGCAGAACTGATCACATGTATCTATTACCGGCGAGAAAATCAAACTGCGTGCGGCCACCCCACCCTAAAGGGTGGGGTATGCTTCGGGCCGCACGCCCGGTTTTCTGGAAATCAGAAATCATCGAGTCTTCGTTGTCCCGATCCCCGTGATCTGCCTGAATGAAACTCTGCTTTCGTTTTTCCCTGAGACTCCTCAATATAGTGCTTGATTGTGTCAGCGGTCACATTTCCAACGGATCTAAAGAATTTGCCACTTGACCAAAGGTTTCCACCCCAATAGCGTTTCTTCAACTCAGGATGAAGC
>DATMZB010000337.1:0-7938 GCA_035560655.1 Methanotrichaceae archaeon
ACCCTAGACCGCGTCTATTACACCTCGCTGCTAGATATCGAATGAGCCAATATGGTTATATTGTCTCATTTCCACACCCATACCCCCCCTATCTTTATATACTCAACCCCTTCCACCACTAGGTTTAAGAGCCAAAAGTGAGCCTTTTTTAAAAATTGTCTCATGGAGGGATGACCAACGGTACGACGAGGTAACAACTACTACAGGGACTACCTGACCAAAGAAGATGTATCCAAGATCCTTGAGGCCTCGGTGCCTTACGAGACAGCACATCTCTTCCTCAGAGTCCTGGCCAGGACTGGCCGACGGATGGGCGAGATCAAGAGGATCACCCCCAGAGATGTGGATGTCAGAGACAAATGTCTCTGGACCCATATAGAGAAGAGATCCAAGAAAGCACCTGATAATGAGCGAAGGAAGATCTTCCTCGATGATACCACGCTGGTCCTGCTCCAGCAGTACATATCCAGGAACAGGATAGGCCAGGATGAGCATATCTTCAAGGCATCAGATGCAACCCTTAAAAGGTGGCCCCAGAGGTTCGCTGACAAGGCCGGGATAGACAAGTTCGTATCCTGCCACTCTTTCAGGCATCACCTGATTACCCAGCTCATTGAAAGCGAGTGGTCATACGATGAGATCCAAAGGGTCACAGGGCATAGGGCCATCGCAAGCATTGCTCACTATGACCATGCCGGGGTTGGGGTAGTCGAGGATAGGTTTAGGGAGATGCTGGCCAGGCTGTAGCCCTATGAGATATCTATATCATATTATACAAATTATGGGAGCGCAGATGTGGAGGCTGAAAAAAGCTAAATGGAATAAATTAGAAGGAAACGGCGCCAAGGAGCGGAATGTCTAGACATATGGTCTATTGGTCCATCTCTGTTCCATGGCCCGTTTAGTAGCTACTTTTGGACTTCAGTTACTGCCCTCCCCCTCTGCGGGAGTTCTGATTGTGACAGGCCTATAAATGCAGTATCTGAGCATTTCAGAGTTGGCTGTCTTGAGGCGGATGTCCTCCATCAGCAGAAGGTCTTTGTTTCTGCTGAGCCGGATATCTTCGCTATTGACCATGGTGATGCTCATGGGTGCATGATCTATCTTCAGCACTTTCATCTTATTGAGTTCGTCTCCTTCCTTGAGCGACAGAGGAACACCAGAGATCTGCCAGACGCCATCCAAGGTTGCAATGTTTGTCCCAGCGCTGCTAAAGGCACTGCTGAAATGAGCCATTATGATGTACGGCGCATTTTGACCAGGTTCCTCCGGATAGCAGTAGGTGCTGTAGGGCATCTGAGAGATATCATTTGATGGTGATACTACCTTGGAGTTAACAACCTCTCCATCCTTGGTCAGTTCCAGATAGACCTTATTGCCGTCAACGTCTATCGACTTGATGGCTAGCTCGTAGCCCTCAGCAAGCCGAAGACTTGATGAAGACGTCACCGTCCGCTCGCTTTCGTCATCGAGTTGTATCTCCCAGAGTTGATCGTACCCGACGAAGCATTTCCTGCCAAGTAACCCCATGCAATCGTACTCACCCCAATCCTTGAACCTGTAATCTTTCCTCTGGGCCGAGGTCCTGTAGGTGATGCCGTGATCTTCTCCATCCACCGAGCTCTTTAGCGTGTTGTGTTCATCGACCCTGGTAGTGAGGGTCTCGGTGCCAGCTTCATCACAGATATCGTAGTAGAAACCTGCGAAATTCTGTGAATTCCATTCGAAGTCCCCTGTGGCAATCGAGCCCCTGAGATCATAGGTTCCCGGCTCGTGGAGATCTCTGTACAAATAATACCGGCGAGAACCGTCATCAGCTACCCTGAAGTAGATATCTCCCATGAGCTGAATATTCTTGTCTCTGCTGAGGGCGATAGTGTTGCCCTTGTTGGCCATGACAATCCTCTCAGGACTGATATCCTTCACAGTCATCCCTCCGAACTTGTCTCCCTTTTTGATGATTTGCGGCGTGTCAGAGATCTGGTACACGCCATCGACGGTGGCGATATTCTGATCAGAGCCTCGGAAGGCGTTCTTGAAGTGGACCAGGATTGTGAGCGTTGGAGCACGGTTAGGTGCACTGGCAACGGTCTCGTAGCGGTAGGTCATATCCTCCAGGGCCGCGCCTTCTGTGGAGGGAGATATGACTTCGTAGTCCACGGACTCTCCATCCTTGGTCAATTCCAGGTAGACCTTATTGCCGTCAACGTCTATCGACTTTATGGCCAGCTCATATCCCTGCTCGAGCTTGAGAGGTGAGCTAGTGACGATGGTCATCGCCTCGTCCTCATCCCTCAGGATCTCCGCCAATTCATCGCCAGAGCCATCTTCCGATGAGCTGTGGAAGTATCTCTTGCCAAGGAAGCCCGTGACAGGCACAGCGATATTCCATTCCTCAAACTCCAGGACCTTGTCCTGGGCAGTCGTCGTGTATACGATGCCATAAGGTTCATCGCCGATGAGCTTGTTGCCATCAGTCACCTTGGTGGTGATAGTTTCAGTTCCAATATCATGGTCCATGTCATAGTAGAATCCCGTGAAGTTCTGGGCAGTCCAGGTGAAATCGCCAGTGGCAACCTGGCCGCGCATTTCTTCGGCCCTGGCAGACAGAGATCTCTCTCCCTCAATTATGGCTGACTCACTCCTTCCTGGTGCCTCTTTTTCGACAACGACTGGCTCCCCAGATGCTGGGACCTCAGTAGCTATCGGCCTCTCGCCGGTTCTCTGGTCCTGTTGCCTCTCGTCCAGGACTTTTCCGCCAACTCTCAGCAGATACTTCCCATCGCACACCACCAGCAGGTCACCCTTCGGAGAGAACTTCATGCTCCCCGGCCTGGGCAAGCCAGTGACGACTGGAGAGGTGCTGCCTTCATCAACCCGCAATATGCTTCCGGCTGCTGTATCGCTGACATAAAGGGCGTGACCGAAGGATCCGCCGGTGCAAAGGGCCATTCCCCCATTCAGATTTGAGGTCTCATTGATCGCGGCCAGAAGAACTGCTTTTCCTTCCTCCGTAATCTTATAAGCAGCGAACTTGCCGCCGAAAGGATAGCTTCCGGCCACGTTCAGGGCGTATAAAACGCCGTCCGACTCGTCATAGGCCAGATCGCAAAGCCCTGGTGGGATATCTCCCTGGGTAATCAGCAGCGTCTCTGCAACACCCTCGGCAGGCAAATGCCAGATGCCCTCCCGATTCTCGTAGTCAGAGATGTACCAGCCTCCCAAAGGAGCCGGGATAATATCTGCCAGGCCGCCGAAATCCTTTGTTAGGTTCCACTTGCGATAGGTGCCATCCTTCGTAAGTTCATAGATCCCCGAGAACCTGTTGCCGCTTTCAGACCAGGAATCCACGGTCACAAGCACGTCTTCTCCTTGCAATGTTCCGCTTTTGCGGTTGATGCTGGCCAGCAGCTCGCTCTCTATGTAGGTCTTGGCAGTTCCGTTGGAATCGATGGCCAGGAGCTTCTGCTTGCCCTTCTGGCTTGAGAATGCGTAGGCCTCTCCGTCAGGCCCAACGAAGATGGTGCCCAAGGCAAAGGGCGACTGGAACATCCTGGCCTGCATGCCATCTGGCACCTTGAGCCCTGTCGGCAGAGGGACCGGCTGAAGGATGCTACAGTAAGCAGGAGTCCAGTTCTTGCCCACCGCCTCTCCGGTAAGGATCTGCTCGACTGTGAAGTCCATAGATAGCCTGGCATTCACCCTGGCCTGATCCTTATTCGAGATCCACATCCTGATGTAGACCGGATCAGAAAATCCAGCTCCGAACTTATCGAGCCTGACCCACTGGCACTCATACCAATAGTAAGTGGAGAAGTTGCCTTTCTGGCGAAGGATGCGCAGGTAGCCATCGAAATCGGAGGTGTCCGTCCACTGATAGCCACCAAACCTTTCATTGATTCCAAGGGCTGTCATGTAGCGCTTAGGTAAGTTATCTTTCTCCTGGATGCCTATGAAAGCCTGGGTCTTCATATCGAGACTATCAGCCGAAAGTCCAAAGGACCGGGACTCACCAGGCTGGAAGGTCCAGTTCTCAGCCTGGAACCTGACCACAGCATCGAAGTCGCCCTCCAATCTATCTCCCTTAAAGGCGTACAGGGTGCCCAGACTAGATCCGTTCAGCTCCATGCGGACTGTGGCATTATCGGCCTGGACGATGCCTGCGCCCTGGACCAGGTCCCAATCAGAATCATTCATGGAGCCTCTGGGCGCCGTCTCCAGGCTGACATCCCTCAGGGTAGTAATGGCTGGCTCAGACCTGAGGCCGTCATAGGCATTGCGCTTGAAGAGCCATCCCACCCAAACCGTCTCAGGGGCCACGATCTCCTGTCTTATGGAGAGGATCCAGCGCACTCCATCCGGGCTCCAGTAGGACTTCCAGACATCTCCATGTCTGGTCAGCCTGAACATGACTGGCTGATCAGGGGCATTTAGGCCATCTGCTAATTTCTCGTTCATCAATAACAGTTTATTCATGCCCTGCAAGTGCAGCCATCCTCCGCCGATGATGCGGTAATGGGCGCCCAGGCCGTCTGGATTCATCTGCTTGGCCAGGTATCCCAGGTAAGAGCCAGGGGAATACATCAGGAACTCTGATACGGCATGGTCAGTGCCGTTGGACTTGAGCAGGAGTTCTCCCTCCAGATCGAAGTCGCCGGTGACCTTATGAAGAAGTCTCGGGGCCTGCGTTCTGGCATCCCAGAACTCGTTTCCATCGGGAACAGTCACCTTCAGCGTACCAGGCTCAGGTGTCTCCACTCTGGCATCGCTTCCTGGGTCCTGCCAGAGCCAGCTCGCTGGTATGGTGTTGTTCCTGAAGTTTGGCATATACAGGCCGTATGGCAGGCCGGAGGCGTCGTCCAGTGGCAGATCACGCAGAGGTATGCCGTCCACCGGGCCACCGTCATCAGTGCTCACATTGTAAGGGCTTATCTTGCCGCTTTCTAGATCGATCTGCTGGCCTGCGCCAATCACGATCTCAGGACGGGTAGCATTTGTGATGGAGACATTGCCCCGTATCACCGTGACTTTACATGAATCTCCGTGCTTCTCGCAGATCATCTCAGTATCTTTTGGCCAGACCGTATGGCCTCCAAGCCCAAAAATCGAGCTCTTTTTTCTATCATGTGGTTTATCGTTGCTATACCTCACCGTGCCCTCTTTGAGCTCTATTGTAGCTGCAGATTCCGGGCACCTTTTCCGAATGGGTATTTTTGGCTTCTTCAGGTCCTGATCACAAGTCCCCATAACGATGGGTTTGCGGTACACTGTGAGCACATTTTCCCGAATTAGCAGATCTGCCAGCTTTTCCATTGGGCCTTTAAAATCAAGCTCAAACTGCCTATCTTTCGCTTTGTAATATTCATCGTACTTCTGCATCTCAGGCACGTCTCGAATGGAGGAAAAAACAAGGTCCTTTTCTGGAAAAAGCTTCTTAAGACCTTTACCAGGCATATAAATCGTTTCAATTTGGCTGGCGGTCTTCTTGTATTCCTCATACATTTCTTTGATTAATTCAGGATCAGATGGAGGAGCACGAGGATTGTATTTCTGTTCTATACTCAGCAAAGTATTATTGAATGCATCCTGCTTATCTTTTTCCAGCTTTATCTTCGCCTCATTTACCATGGAAGAGGTACTCTCAATTTCTCCACGCATCTCCGTCATCCTATCTTCAAACTCTTTTTTGTTCCAACCTCTGCTGCTGCTGAAGATATCGAAGGATACCCTGGCCTGGTTGCCAGCAATCCAGTCAAGATATTCATCATAGAAGCTTCTTGAAAGCAAAAGGACGCCGCCGCGGTATGCAGGATGTACTAGGAGCCCTGATACAAGTCCCAAATAAGGGCCAAATGCCCAACTCAAGCCATTTGAGACACCATAAGTTAACCCCAATGGAATGAACAGCTCTTCGACCTTACTCGTGCTCAGCTCACCCTTGTGACTGTCAAACAAGAGCTTCAATTCAACTGCTGCCTCACAAGGACCTCTCCCCCCATCGATGATGTTCACAGCCTCCTCAAGGGTACCCCTGCTGAAGCTTTTAGCGAATCCTGAAGAACGGTCATAATACTCATCGGGCATCGGCAAGCCCTCATTATATAAATCATCAAGCCTTTTTTGTACTTTGTCGACTAACGAAGATGTGGAGAGTTCTGATCCTTCATATATCCCCGATTCAAATGCCTTGAAATACATATCTGAATTAGATCCCATGCTCAGACTCGCGCCGTCATAAGTCAGAGGGAGGGCTACAGAGCCGGAGGGTCCGGTATGAATCCCATCTCCCGCCCAAACGACTGTCCCCGCCTTGGCCGGGTTTTCCCGATTCAATGAGACTATATCAACAGTGGCTGAGTAATCCTGGGTGAAACTCCCTGCGGTGAGGGGGCCCGAGCCCCTGGGCGCGCTGATCACCACGGTCAGCCTGCCAGGTCCAGGCCACTCTGCGCTGCCGTTGAGATTGTTATACTCATGCTGGCCGCTGAGTTTCAGGATCTCCTCCCCGGGACCGTAGCCGTTCGCATACTTGGGCTCGTAGTAGATAGCCATGCCCGAGTTCCAGTCGCCCAGGCTCCATTTGGACGGGACCGGAGGAGTGCCCACGATGCTGGCGTTGAGCCTGCCGCCCGAGGCTATCTCAAAGGGACCATAGGTCACATCGGGATCACATGGAGAATCCGGGGGGTGTTCCTTGAAGCTGCCCCTCTCGCTAAGGAGACTTCCAGGCGCTCCGTTGATATGGGGCGTGTTGATAGCTGCATCTATTGCGCTCCTGACTGTAGCCAGACTATCACATCTGTTATCACCTACTGTATTATGGATATCCGCCAGGGCAGGAATAATCCCATAAACAGTCAGTAATAAAAACACTATACAGATAGCAGTAGCATGTACCACAGAAAGAGATTTTCCTTTGAACTTGACCACCAGGATCACCCTCCAATGGCCGTGGGTTTAACTTACCTGATAAAATAGTTTGTGTATTTCTTTTTTTGATGAGATGATAGAAGAGAGTCCACAGGTCCATCGCAAGCATTGCCCATTAGGGCCATGCTGGGGTTGGGGTAGTCGAGGACAAGTTTAGGGAAGTTCTGGCGAGACTATAACAGTGATATCAACGCTATATGGAGAACCATTAATGATTCTAAAAGTCAGGAAGCTATCTAGTTGAATCCCATTCCTCTCGGCTGATTTCTGCCTGCCTCAAGATCCTCCTGAGGAGATCAACACTAATATCGCCTCGATGAGGATTGGGGATTGTTAACCTGATAGTTCCTCTGATCATGATGGGATGAGGACCCCTACCAGTGAGAGGTCCCTGAAAACCAAGCTCATGTAATCGCTTGATAAGCTCATTCCATGAAATAGGTGTGAGCTTAGACATCACGCCTCGGCAGGAGCCTTGATCTCGTGACCCTCGATAGGTGGAATGGGCAGATT
This sequence comes from Methanotrichaceae archaeon, assembly GCA_035560655.1. Taxonomy (GTDB): domain Archaea; phylum Halobacteriota; class Methanosarcinia; order Methanotrichales; family Methanotrichaceae; genus DATMZB01. Next base: position 7,444 of record DATMZB010000337.1, read on the forward strand.
AAGCTTTAAGCTAAGGGCGATCCAGTCCTCTATGACCATCCTTAGGTTCTCCCTGCATTCTTCCATGGTCTTACCTGAGGCCCATACTCCTCTAAGCTCGGGGATTTCCCCATAATAGGGTTCCTCGTCCTCAATGATTTCAAAGATCCCCTTAGACATGGCCGCGTTGATGTATTCGCAGAACATCGGGACTCCTATTGGCATCTCTCAGATTTAAGGTGATAGCCCGAGGGCCTTGGAGAGACCTGAGCTAAAATAACTATATTGGCTCATTCGTTTTCAGTAGATGATCCTAGAACATGAGGGTGGGGCAAAGGCTATAGATCCCAGGGCGCAAGAGCTTGAGATCACCAAAGAGATCCTGGCGGAGATCTTTGGTGCGCCAGTGCCTGAGGTGCAGGAGATGATAAGGCAGAGGTTACTTGAGTGCTGAGAAAGCCTTTATCATTTTTTAGAAATCAAAACGGCCTTCGTTGCTATCGTCTTATGTAATGA
>DATMZB010000338.1:0-3422 GCA_035560655.1 Methanotrichaceae archaeon
ATATTGGCTCCAGACCATGCCCATGGCTATGTTATAGCTTTGATCAGGTCCAGCCAGGCTATTATTCTGTTCAGCCGGAGACGATGCATTATTGGCCTGTGCTTCTGGCAGCGCCGCATCGCTCGTGACCAGGCCCATGGCGTCCGTTGCTGCAGGCATGCATGCCAGAACAACAAATGTCAGAATTATAATTGAGCTTTTTTTATACATAGACTTCACCTTCACTCAGGCAGCAGGAGCTGACTGGGATTCAAATATGTGATCGACATTTAGCTTTTTTTGATTTGAATATAGCAAAGGACAGCATTCCAACCAGCCTTCTGACTTCTCCTCGAACTCCGTGGTGCTGAAATCAAATCCCTTCAGCATCTTCTCTTCCACTTTGAAGGCGCCAGCGTAGGAATCATCCAGGATGCCGTCTTTCCCTTTATACCTCAAGCCTGAATAGGTATCCGATTCTGAGGACAGGCGGAATGCCCAGGCTTCATTCTTGAAAACAGTCTCATCAACGCTTGTTGGACCCACAACAGTGTGTATCTTTGCGTTTTTATATATTCCTGCATACCTTATAGCCTTCGAGAGATAGCTGCCTAAGTAATCGGTAGATATATCATCCCCATTGTTCTGGTATAGATTTCTGGAGTAGATGCCGTCACCCTGATAAACCAGGCTGTTCTCATCAGAAAGGAATGTGGGCATTGTCTCATTTATGTCAGCGATAAACTGGTGGGTGCTGATATTGTAGGATTCCTCTATATCCGTTGATACCCAGTAGCTGGAGAGGTTCAGCCTCTCCTCGCTTATCAGCTTGCCCTTGCTGGAATGGGTCGTATCTTTCATGCCTATTCCTGCAAGGCCTGTTATCTTGACATATTTAGAGGAGTTTCCAACGCCATTGCATGCGCTGTCCATTCTGAGGTTCAGGAATTCTGTAGACTGGCTTCTGGACCAGTGCAGGCCGTTTACATTGACAGCTATATCATAGCCCATCTTGGCCTCGGAGATGCAGGATGATGCCAGGATGATCAGGACCAGAACGTGCCAGGAGAAGCCATCACCCATGCCATCAGCTCCCGCCTGTATCCATGAGATACATCATCATGATGTTCTGAGATATGACATAGGTCTTGTTCCTGCGGGCAAGGTAAACAGGGCCTGCTGCTTTATCTGGAAGATCGGAGCTCGCTCCAGCTATCATAAAGCTCATGTTCTTGTTTCCGTTGTAGCCGACTGTCTGCATTCGAGACATGGCAAAGCCTGGCTGGACCATAGTTGAGGTAACCCATGAGTACCTCACAGAATCGTTCCCGACGATCGGGTCATAGGTGCTCAAGTTGCCACTGATCTCTGCGCTCCTGTTAAATGAATGAAGGCTAAAATCATCTGCAAATCCATTTGAGAAATTGCCAAGAGATCTCCCGCTTCCATCAGAGTGGAGTCCTGCAGTGCTCACCCCAAGGCTCTGCATATATGTGGCATTATTGGCGACTATAGCCTCATAGAGAGAGCTTGCCTGATTTGCGAGGCTCAGGCTGGAGAAGCCAGAAGTATAGTTGTAGTTTATCTCTGCAGAGCTTGACTGAACCTCCACCTTTATATTTTTATTATATGATGCACCAAGACCGTTTACATCTACAAAAGCGCTGACCAGCCCGGATGGAGAGATTAAAGCTATGCCATTTGATGCATTGCTGTCCACGCTGCCTGCAGGAGCCTTTGAAGTTGATTCAGAACAGATCAGGCCAGGATATATTGAGGCCTTGTTATAGTAATCCATGTTGTGGAGGACCAGGTTATCTCGAGCCTCAACCTCCATTGCATAATAGTTATTGGAGATGACCAGGTCATCTGCCAGGGCCGTGCTCATGATCAGCGTGATTAATGAGAGGATTCTAATTGGCGTCATTTTCTAAGAGTGATATGTATCTTGTGTCTAGTTATTCAAAGGCAGACAACGCCGTTATGCAATTATTGGCGAGAACCCAGAAGCCTACGGCTAAGACTGAGTTTGAAAACGCCTCATTCAGTGCGGCGTTGCTCTGCCTCATCTAATCCGCTATGCTGCTGCTTATGCCCAAGCGCAGAATTGGATCGATGCTGTCATCCTAGGCAGAGGATTTATGGAACCTGAACTGTGAGTGCAAGCCCAATAGCGAGTTATATGGTACTCGTCTGCATGGAAGTTATCATGTAAACTCGTCCGGAAGTTCAGGTCATTATTGGCAGAATCAATCCTCATCCTACGGGCACAATAGATGCCAATGCCACGAATTTGGATATGATCTCCATTTGAGCTCGACGAGCTTCTAAGACCAAGCTCGCAACTGCGAGCCAATTTGATCTGTGCGTTGATCATCTTTTGAATGATCAGGTCACCTATATTCAGTTCTTTATCTAAAGATATCAAGAGCTTCATTCCGTCTCCCCCCGAAGAACGTGCTCTAGTTGAACCATCGCTATTCTAGGTATCCCGCGCAAGAGCGTTCAGTTTAAGACACCTAAGACTACAGAGGCCATTATTATTGAGCCCTTGGGCAGAGATACACTTTCACCCTTATTTAAACCATATGGTCGGACGATTATAGCATGTGAGCTACTCACTTATGAAGGAGTGGGGCCTTCAGACGCCATTCCTATAAGATCCACATCACCTGATCATTGAAGGATATATCATAAAAAAGTGAAGTTCATAGCATGCACCGGTGTCTGACCGGGTCAGGTCTCCAGATCAGGGATCTGTGAAGCAGCTCTCACTTCTTTGATCTGGGCCAACCTGTATCCCGTCACCACCTGCCGCCTTCCAGAAAGGATCCTGTCAAGCTCTGAATCTCCAGTATCCACGAGCAGATAGGGAACCTCTGAGAGCTTATGAGGGGTCGATATAACTATCAGCCCCTCAACTCCAGCATTCCTCAAGACCCTTGGGCTTATCTGCTGGCTACCCCGTCCCAGCATGAACCCCTGTGCTCCTATGGGGCTGACAACTATCCTGGCATTTCCTATCCTGCCCAGAAGCTCCAGAAGATCTTTCTCTGAGGCGTCCTTTAAAATCAGCTTTTCGTTCTGGACCACATCAACGCCCAGCAGGGTCTTCTCAATTCCCATGATCTCAGCTATCCTGCCAGTAGTTGTTCCGGCTCCTAGGATGTAGGCAGAGCCGTCTCTCATGAACTCCCTGGCAAAGAGAGCTATCTCATCCTTGAAATCTTCCTCGCTGTCTGAGCTGTATATCTGCTTCCTCTCTTGGACCAGGGCCGGGCGGTAGGGCGTCCTGGCCAGGCAGTAGAGCCTGGTCTGCAGCTCTCCATGCCTGTAGAGCTCCTCATCCACATCCACTACCTCGGTATCCCTGACATTCAGCCTGCCTTTCAGGTATCCGAGGGCCAGCTCGGCTGCAGCTTGCGGACCTATGGCGAAGACCC
>DATMZB010000339.1:0-7240 GCA_035560655.1 Methanotrichaceae archaeon
GCTCCATAGGCCTCCACAATGTCGCCTGGTATCAGCTTCTTGATTATGGATCTGAAATTTTTTGTGGGCTCGAATGCTGCGCATGTCAGGCTTCCTGCGCCGTCCCTTATTGTGAAGAATAGGTGGCCCCCCTCTATGGCCCGGGGCGGCTCTGCAACTTTGCCCCTGAGCTGGTAGCTCTGGCAGTCAACAACATCAGCGATCTTTCCTTCCAGGATGTGCGCATCTGTGCCCTGGTTCGTGATGTAGAGAACCTTTCTCTCTATGGGCTCTGACTTTATGGTGCTGAATGCCAGTGATATAGCGTCCAGGTCGTCGCCGCGAATGCCAAAGAGGACCGGGTCTCCGGAATGCGGGGCAAAGACTATCCTCTCGTTTTTGCAGTCCACAGTATCCCAGGTCCGGGGATAGGTCAGCCGGTCCGCCTCCCAGACAGAGCCCGCATCTACCTCTCGCGGCGTGCCCCATCTCGAAGGAGCCCTGTAGGCTATGAGCTCGTATGTGTGGTCCGGAAGTTTAGCTCCAATAGCTGCAAGTGCTCCTATGAGGCCCCGGCCCTTCTTAAAGCCCCTGTGCCAGACCTCTTCAGACTCCAGTATATCCTTGGCGTCCTCAATCTGGAGGATCTTGGTCACAGCTTTTTTGTAGAACTCCTCAGCACCGCAGGGTATCTCATCTGCCACTATCAGGCCGGGGTTTGTGTTCTTGCCGCTTAAATCCGAGAGCTCCAGCACGGTCTTCTGGGCCATGTCCCTCACCTCGTCAGGCCTGTCTGACTCTATCTCAAAGGCAATGGCCGCATTGCCCCTGGTCTTGAACTGGGCGCAGGGATTAAGCCTGATAAGCTTGGGGTGGCCCACCAGGCGTCCCAGGCCAGAGAGCCTTTCCATGAGCACTGCTGAGAGGTAGGTGGTGCAAAGCCCCTTCTCAGAATCCGTGTCGTCTATTCCTATGTACATGGTCAAGCTTTAAATAGCGGTCTAACTGAGATATATAATGATGGATAAGGAGCTTCTCGCCACTCGAGTCGTCGAGGTGCTGAAGCGGGCCGGTTACATGATATCAGATCGCTGCTATCTCCGGCCGAGGAGCTTCGACCTCGCAGCAAGACAGGGAGATGTCTTGGTCCTGCTCAAGATACTCTCCAATATCGACGGCTTCAATGAGCGCACAGCTCTGGAGGTGCGCAGGCTCGCCAAATACCTTTTAGGTCACCCTCTGCTCATAGGCGAGAAGACCCGCGACCAGTATCTGGAGCGAGGAGCAGTATATTTCCGTTATGGAATACCCACTGTAAGCCTGCCTACACTTGCAGACTGCCTTATAGACGGAGCCCCGCCGCTTGTGTACGCGGCCCATGGCGGGCTCTATGTGAGGATAGACGGTGAGCTTTTAAGAAAGATGAGGCTGGATCGGGGCATCTCTTTAGGGGCTCTGGCATCTGAGCTTGGCGTATCCAGGCGCACAGTCTCCAAGTACGAGACAGAGAGCATGGACACCTCTGTGGAGATAGCCATAAAGCTGGAGGAGATCTTCGAAAGCGAGCTGATCCAGCCAGTGGAGATCTTCGAGCCAAAGGCGGTCGTGGACCAGCCGGCTGAGGAGAATTCGAGCGATGGAATCCTCCAGCTCCTCTCAGAGATAGGCTTCAAGGTCTTCCCAACAGCCCAGGCGCCCTTCAATGCCATAACCAGAGATGCAGACCTGGTGGTCATGACCGGGGTCTCCAAGTTCTCGGAGAGCATGCTCAAGAAAGCCAGGCTCATGTCCAGCCTGTCTGCAGTGGCCAGGACCCACTCTGCAGTAATCGTAGATGGCAATTCCAGGATAGAATGCATAGAAGAGACCGCCATCATAGAGAAACGCGAGCTTGAAGGCCTAGACGAGACCAGCGAATTCGAGGACCTGGTTCACGAAAAGCAAAGCCATCAAGAAGTTTAATCCATATCCCTCCCTGCGGGGAGGGAGATTGCAGAATTCTTATGCGGGACTATGGCAGACGCCCAGTTTGCTTTTACCTTACCCGGCTACCTCTAATAAAAGCTATATTCTCATAAGAAATTTTTTCCGGGTCATGAGGATGCTATCGCTGTCAGCATTTATTGCCATATCTCTTTTGATGTTGCCGTTCCTGGCCTGTGTCCATGGCGAGGCTGTGGGAGTGGTGCCTGGGAACGATTCTTTAACTCTGGCATATCTGCCCGATGTCCGCCGGGGCACCAACTAAACTTGCGGCTTGTCTTCAATGCAGGCTGTGCTCCATTACTGGTCCATAGATATAGAGGAGGGCGACTGGCCAGGGGGTGCTCAATACCACTTCGGAGTCGGGCACATGCCCACAAGGATATGGTGAGGGTGGCCCGCAGCATGGGCCTTCTGGCAGAGTTCAGAGATAACGTCACATTGGGCGAGCTGGTGGACTCTTTAAGGCAGAGCATCCCGGTGATAATCGATGGCCGGGCCAGGAGAGATCCTGCAGACACCAGCACTCCCTTGGTCTGATGAGTGGGATGAGGGCCATTATATGGTGGTACTGGTATACTGGTATGGATGATCAAAATTTTTGAATGACAAGCTTCATGCCCTGCCCGGCATATTTGTTCCAGGATTCGTACTTGTGGAGGCAATAACTCTCTATGCAAGCTCTTCGTTGCAGTCATATGCAGACCCTCATGAACAGGATACTGGATTCGGGCCAGGTATTCGTCTTTGCAGTGGCAGGGGACAGCGGATCAGGAAAGACCACGCTCTCAAACGGCATTCGGAGGATCCTTGGCGAAAATATGGTGGCCTCTTTCTCTCTGGACGATTATCACAGCCTGGACCGGCAGCAGCGCAAGGTGAGGGGGATCACTCCTCTCAACCCGGAGGCCAACAGGCTGGACCTTCTGGCAGACCACCTGGAGATGCTCAAGAGAGGCGAGTCCGTTGATAAGCCCGTTTATGACCACAGGACAGGCGAGATCAGCGGTACAGTTCCTTTTGGCCCGGCTCCGGTGATAATCATGGAGGGGCTTCACCCCCTTTACACAGAGCGGCTTCGCGGCCTGACCGACTTCAAGATCTTCGTAGATCCCTCCAGATCTGTAAAGCGGCTCTGGAAGGTGAGGCGGGACGTTCGCGACAGGGGCTACGACCCAGAGACCGTCATGGCCGAGATAATTGCCCGCGAGCCTGACTACAAGCAGTACATAGACATCCAGAAGATCTATGCCGAGATAGTGGTCAAGATCCAGGACACGAGGTTCCATCCTGCCCTGATGGAAACAACGCCTGCAGAGTGGTACTCTGTGAGGCTGATACAGCAGATCCTCGACCTCCCGCTGAACAAGGTTGACATGACAATAGACCTCTCTGCCATCCTCAGGTCATCCGAGCATGAGTTCTCAATAGAGTTCCAGCGCGACGACTACTATGGAAAGAAGGTGGGCATAATGACCATAGACGGCGAGATACACCACTCCATGGTAGAAGGGCTGGAAAGGAAGCTTGGCGACCTCCTTGGCACCCACTCGGCCATAAGCGATAGGCATGATGATTATGTCAACTCTATAGGCGTCGCCCAGCTCATTTTGACATGGCGCTGTCTGGAAAAGCTGGAATACCTGCTGAAGGGCTAGGCTCAGCTCTGGCAACCTGGCTCTGGCCACTTTTTTCTAAACCACGGAGAGACCTTATATGCTCAGCAGTAGCTGCTGATCAGAAATAAGTTGGGAAGTCCTTGAGGGGATATCTGCATGAGCTTTCTCATAGATCCGCCGCTGCTCTTTCTGTCAGGCATTGCCATCTACGTAGCGGGCTTGAGGATGGGCTGGAACAGGCATGCCAAGATTGTGGTGGGCATAGGGGTCGTGCTGACCTTCGTGGTCTTCAGCGCCCTCCTGTACCTGGACCTAATCAGGTGTGTATTTCCCTTCTTCTCGGGCCTGACTGGCTCTGAGTTCATGCTCCACACCAACCTCACCGGGATCACCAGGGATGATGTTCCTGGAGCGGTCGTGGTCGCTCTCTTCATCCTCTACCCCGTCTGGCTCTTTTGCGGCTATGCTGCGTCCCTGCTGGCATCAAAGCAGCTTCGCAGGTCCAGGGAGGTCTTCACCTATGCCGATGTAAGGAGCCGCTGCCAAAGGGAGACCTCCAGGGTTTCAGTGTCCAGAAGCCCGGACCCACACAGGTGCGTCAGAGAGGCGGTTGCAGCCCTGGGCGGCATGAGCACCGTGGTCAGGCCTGGAGACAGGGTTCTTGTAAAGGTGAACATCTGCGGAGGAGTCCCTGAGGATCCGGGCACATTCACAAGCGTTGCAGTGGCAGACGAGGTGGTGAACCTGGTCCGCAAGGCCGGAGGTGACCCTGTGGTGGCGGATGCCGACATGATCTGGACCAAGTTCTGGCCTGCAGCCCAGGACGAGGGCTATGTCAGGTGGGCAGAGCAGAAGGGCGTAAAGCTGGTGAACCTCTCGGAGACGGAGTCTGTAGGGTTCAACTTCGGAAGAGAGAGCGCGCTTGGAACTGAGCGGGTCTCCAGGGAGGTGCTGGATGCTGATGTCATCATCTCTGTCTCTGCCATGAAGACCCACCTTCTAACGGGCGTAACCCTCGGCATGAAGAACATGTACGGCACATTCCCTGAGATCGATAAGGCCAGGTATCACAGAAAGAAAATTGAAGATGTAATATTCGAGGTCAACCTTGCCTTTCTGCCCAACCTGACAATAATTGATGGCACTATAGGCGGAGAGGCCATAGGTCCTCTGAGCTGCAGGCAGGTCGATTTCCAGACGGTGGTTGCCTCAAATGATGTTGTGGCTGCAGATGCCGCGGCCTGCCAGCTCATGGGCTACGATCCGATGTATATCGACCACATAGCCATTGCTCACCAGAGGGGGCTTGGAAATGCCAGCTTGAGGTATGATCTAAATAGACTTCCCTATGCTCATGCCGGCGGAAAAGATGGCAACTGGGACAGGCCAGACTTGGAGGTTAAAAGCTTCTATGAGTGGGCAATAGAGCAGCTTCTCAGGCTGCCGGGCTGGGAGACGCTCTTTAATATCGGTGCCGACTTCTTCCTCTATGACCTGGCAAGGCTCCCCGTATTCAAGTATCTGACTCCTGCAGGGCTTCAGCTCTTAAATGACATCTTCATCTTGAGCCTTGAGGATCAGGAGGATACCGATGAGGACAGGTCCCGGCGAAGGTCCAATCTGCTCATAATATCCACATTCGCACTCGCCTCTCTGGTGGGGTTCTATGCTGATGGCTACATCTGGAAGGCAGGCATTGGATTCGATCTTGGCTACATAATGGCCATAGCACTATCCGTCTGGTCTGCGCTGAGGATGAGGACAGACCGCCTGGCTACTCTGACATTCTTCTCAGCAGCACTGGGCGCAGTGGTCGAGTATCTTCTTCTCAGGTCGGGACTGGTCGCATACTACGGCCCATCCATTCCCCCGCTGTTTGCAGTCGCGGGCTGGGCGGTTTTAATGACCTCCATCTTCGGCCTGGCTGATTTGCTGAGGGCCTGGATATCGGGCATCGGGATCTTCTCCCAGGTCCAGGGATGGAGGTGGAGGATAGTGCCATTACTGGCGGTGCTTGCGGCCTTCGTCCTCTTCATGGTCTGGGAGGGATACTTCTGTATCGCGGGACCTGTGGTGCTGCTGATGTATGCATCATTGGCCCTGCTCGGGCTGTTTGCTTCCAGCAAAAGCCCGGTTGAGTGGAACGCCTCTCTTGCGGTCGTGAGCATAGTCATTGGGGGTCTCATGGAGTTTGCAGGCTCAGCCTCGGGCCTGTGGTGGTACTCATTCCAGGAGCCCCTCTCAGTGTTCATATGCCTGGCGTGGGCCGTGAACTCGGCAGCTGTGAACGGGCTTACAACTCTATCGGGGATGGATGTGTCGAGCAATGAGCTGTCCTGAAATGAAATACGCTGGGATAAAATTAAAAACCTTGAAAAAAGGGGCTACCATCTCTCCAGGGCCACGATCTCTCCCGGGCTCTTCCTGGGAGTAGGCTGCGGCACCTTGGCAGGATAGCCCAGGGGCAGTAGAGCTACGACTCGGACATCTCGGGGTATGCCCAGTATCTCTTTTACCTGGTCCTCGTAGAATGCCCCTATCCAGCAGGTTCCCAGGCCCTCTGAGGCTGCGGCGAGGGTCATGTGGTCCACGGCGATGGTCACGTCTACAGTGTACGCAGCCTGGCCGCAGGTCATGATATAGTTCATATCTGTTCCGCATGCGGCGATCACTACGGGCGCCTCTGCCACGAATGCCTGGCCTCTGGCGGCAACTGAAAGCTTCCTCCTGGTGGAAGAATCTTTGACCACCACGAACCTCCAGTTCTGCCTGTTGCTGGCGGATGGAGCCAGGCGGGCCGCCTCCAGGACCCGGCTGAGCTTGTCATCCTCAACCTCTCTGTCCAGGTAGGATCTGACAGACCTCCTGGTCCTAATGGCCTCCATCAGTTCCATGTGATCAGGCCCGCTTCTTGATCTCCCTCTCCACCTCTTTGCCCATCTCTGTCAGGGTCCAAGCGCCAGCGCTTTGGGATACTATCTGCCTCTCTGACATCTCCTCCAGGATCCTCTTCACTCCCGGGGCCGGTATGTGCTCAATCTTTGCAATCCTTTCGGAGCTGAGCGATCCCTTGGAGCCCAGGATCTGCAAAACCCTCTCACGCTGAGGGCTTCCCATGATATATCCTATATTTGCCGATGTCATCTCTTCCATAAAATTTCCCTCTGTATGCGTTAGGTTTATTGCCACCGACTTCGATATTAAAAGTGGCGGGCGGTCCGGGTGGTTCGGCGTCACCTGTAACCCGAAATCGTCGACAGCGGGGGGCTCAGCTGACGGAAGACTTCATGCGCTGCGTGTCAGTCCAGTGGCACACAATGATTCTCCGTTCTGTAGGGACGGCACCGGCACGCGGGTCTGCCTGAAGGCAGATCTGTAGGCCATAATTGCAGGGACCGGTTCAGGCCCGGAAGGGAGCAGACCTACTGCGGGTAACTATCGCTTACAGGATGTCGGGGATGAGGAAGCTGTTGGATCAACTGGCATGCAGCGTTGGAGCCGACCGTTGGCGTGTCCGCCATTTAACTTGGATTATACAAGTCCTTTTCTAAAAGTCTCGCCAAGAAGAGCGCGTAATGTTATTACGTTGCAGGAATTGGTGCGAGAAATGAAGGTAAATTGGGACCGCTCACATATCGGACTGGACATCAATCCAGTCC
>DATMZB010000340.1:0-4716 GCA_035560655.1 Methanotrichaceae archaeon
AAGTAAGAGATTCACCTCCCATTTAGGGGAGGAATCTTCTGCCTGCTTTTCTATATTTTATCAACCTAAAAGTTGAAAGAATTAGAGTTGAATCCGTTCGGGTCCAGAGGGGTTGCGCTCTGGCACTGATCCTGGCCCGAGTCCACTAGGCCCAGGAAGGAATGTATCGCGAGTACTGCCCGGCAAGTGTTCTGGAATGCCAGGGGTCTGTTCGCCCTGAACACCAGGAGCCTGTTCCTGGCCTGGAACTGCCTGTTCAGGGGGTTGATTCAAGTCGGAGTTGACATTCATACTCATGCCGCCGGCTGGATTTTGGCTGCCGGTGACAGTCAGCCTGGACACCATATTCAACTGCCTTGCCATCCCTTCATCCATATAGGATATGATGGAGGATACCAAGAAGGTCCCACTCATCTCTGCCCGGATGGGATAGCTCACAGTCGACATGACGCCCGGATACAGCACTACAGACTGCGCACTAGGGTTATCAATCGCGATTCCAGGACTATATCCCGGAGTGATTGTGGCATCAGAGATATTCGCGCCGTTGTTGGACAGCACCACTATCACATTCACGAGCTCGCCCACTGACACCGCGCTTCTATCCAGACTCTGGCTGGCGGTCAGCTCAGCCGCCGCGGGCATGCTTGCGATCCCCAACCCCAGGAGCAGTAGAATGGGCACTATCACTCCCAATTGCTTCATCAAACTCATATTTAACCTGGATAATGGATTTAAAGGTACCTGTCATACGAGATTGATATGACCAGGTAGCTTGCGATATTTGTCGATAGGATTGTGGGGATGCATAAAATACTTATGTAGTACCAAGTAGATGGGATTGCGATGGATGTCTCTTATTCTGCCTGGCAGCGATCGACCGTAGATAGCCTGGTGCTCAAAGGAGACAGCTTCTCATTTCTATTCGATCGGCGTTATGCCAACCGCCTCAACAGAATGAGCAGAGTATTCTTTGAGGCTTATGCTAAGGCGACAAACGAGCTGGCCGCGAAGGAAGACCGCTTCCCGAGCTTAAGCGAGATCGATGCCAAGATGGCCAGCGGCGCAGTGTATGCATTCAAGGACCGGCTCATGAAGAACACCGAGTTCTTCGAGGAGGTAAAGATATCAGGTGTCTCCTATCTGGTCCCAAGAGCCAAGCAGTTCATAGACGCCACAGGCACTTACACCGACCTTGCCTTCAACTTCGAGGCAGGCACCGCAACTCTTCCAACCAGACGCAAGACGCCCGCACCGATAGAGCCAGCCCCTGCTAAAGAGCCTGAGCCCGAGGCGGCCCCCCCATTGGCGCCACCTCCAGAGCCTGCTGTGGATGTGCAGCCTCAAAAGGTCCTGCCCATGGACCTGCCTCAAAAGCAGCCCGAGCCCTATCCAGAGATGGAGGTCCTGGAGCCCGGACCGGAGGAGCCTACAGAGAGCGCGAAGCCTGCTGAGAGCGCGCCTATTCAGGAAATTAAAACGCCGCCCCCCCAGGCCGAGCCAGCATACCGGCCGCAGGCACAGAGGAAGCCCGATCAGGCCAAAGATCACCTGAGGAAGGGCGGCCTTGCCTTCAAGCCGATCACTGTAGCAGTTGCAGTCTTGATCCTGGCTGCAATAATAGCCGGCGCATACTACCTACCAGGGATGCTGGCCCCAAGCGCGCCCGTGTATGTGGAGTACTCCGCCTTCCTTGCCAACAGCACCGCGGACGCCAATAGTACCAACACCAGCCTGAACAATATCTTTCAGATATCCCTGAAGAACCCCAGCAACATGGGCACAGAGATGGAGATGATGCTGCCCAGAAACATAGACAGGAGCATAAGCGCTATGGGCGGGGTGTTTACCATAGCCCATACCAACAGCACGATAATAAGGCTGAATGCCAGCACAGACGCAGTGGTGAGGGTGGACCTATCCAAGAACGAGACGTCCCTGCCCGTAGTCCTGGACCTTGCAGTGCCCGAAGGATATGACTCAGGGCTCGTGGTCCACGATGCAAACTACGATGTCAAGCGCGTGGATAACAGAATAGTGCTCAAGTTCAATTGCACTGCCAGTGGAATCAGCTTTGAGCAGAGCTATACCAAGAAGAGATAACCTGGCCCTGCTGGTTTTAAGATCAGAGGCACAGGAAGCCAAGCAGGCTGCGTACCAGTGCGGCCTGCTGGACCCAGAAAGGAAGATCATAGTCAGGGAAGGGGCTGCTGAGATTCCTGTCATCGGCCCCCTGTCCGGGTTTGAGCTGGTATGCCAGAGGGCACCCGAGTTTTATGAGAAGACATCTGATCTGGCAGAACACCTCCAGGGCATATTGACCAGGGATGAGATAGACCTCCTGCCCAGGGGATGGGCCATACTCGGAGATATCATAACTGTTAAGATCCACCCGAGCCTGGACCGGCACCAGCACCAGATAGGCTCAGCCTTGCTATCGATATATCCGAGGTGCAAATCAGTTCTGCGCGACTTCGGCATAGAGGGTCAGCTAAGAGAGCCCAACCGCCAGATCATAGCCGGCTCAGGTACAGAGACCATCCACAAGGAGAACGGGATCAAGTTCAAGCTCGACGTCCAGAGGGTCATGTTCTCTCCAGGGAACATGAAGGAGCGCATACGCATGAGCCGCTTTGGCTGCGCAGAGACCGTAGTGGACATGTTTGCTGGCATTGGCTACTTCACGCTGCCAATGGCAGTCCATTCAAGGCCCAGAAAGATCATCTCCATAGAGCTGAACCCTGTGGCCTATGGATACCTGCAGGAGAACATCAAGCTGAACCATGTTGAGGACGTGGTAGAGCCGAGGCTTGGCGACTGCACAGATGAGACGCCCAGTGGCATAGCCGACAGGGTGGTCATGGGTTTTGTGGGAACCACTGACAGGTATCTTCAGACGGGCATCCGGGCCCTATGCCCCGGGGGAGTGCTTCACTACCACCAGACTGTGCCCTCCTGGCTTTACCCTCAGGTCCTGGTGAACGATATTTCCAGGGCTGCACAAGACCTGGGAAGGCAGGCAGAGATCCTGCGGTGCATCCGGGTGAAGAAATACTCGCCCGGGGTGCTGCATGCAGTGGTCGATGCCAGGATCGCTGGCGAATAAGAGTTATTAGCCTTTAAAGCGCATATAACATCTTCATGGAGATCTCATGGTTTGGTCACTCCTGCTTCTGCCTTCATGGAGAGGGCATCACCATCGTAACAGACCCCTATGACCAGAGCGTTGGCTATGAGATGCCCAGAGCCAGCGCAGATGTGGTCCTGGTGAGCCATGAACACGACGACCACAACAATGTCTCAGCCATCCAGGGCAGTCCAGTAATCATCCGCGGCCCTGGAGAGCACCATGCCCGGGGCATGAAGTTTTTAGGAGTTGAGACCTGCCATGATAGTGAAGGAGGCAGGCTCATGGGCATGAATACCGCATTCTGCTTCGATCTTGAGGGCATCAGGATCTGCCACCTCGGCGACCTTGGCGATGTTCTGACCAAGAAAGAGGCAGGAGAGATAGGACCGGTGGATCTGCTCTTCGTACCTGTGGGAGGAACCTATACCCTTGATGCCAGAGGCGCAGATAGGGTTCTGGGGCAGCTTCGACCCGCCTTAGCAGTGCCCATGCACTACCACACCCAGGCTCTCACCTTTGATCTGAATCCAGTGGATGAGTTTCTCAAGGGCAGGAAGGTCACAGGCCCGGAGAAGACTGCCACCATTCGCAAGGAGAGCCTGCCCTCTGCAGGGACTGAGGTGCTCCTGCTGGACTACAGGTCCGCCTGATCATCAGCCGCACGGCTATCAGTCCCTCTGCGAAAGATCTCCCTTCCCGGGACAGTGCAGGACGGAAAATCACAGCATTCGACCAGAAGCAGAGGTGACGGATCGATAGCTTAAAATGCCACCTGTGTAAAAGTGATTAATGCAGCCCGGTAGTGTAGCGGTCAATCACGGGAGGCTCTGGACCTCCTCACCTAGGTTCGAATCCTGGCCGGGCTACCAAAACTCCTTTTAAAGCATTTCTGCCAAGATGTTTCTTATACTCACAAAAGAAGCGGGCAAAAAGAGAGGACAGCTAAAAAGAGATCACCTGGCACAACGATGCCGGATCGGGTCAAACCAGATCAAATATCAGTATGCCCTTCTCTCATCTCATCCAGTGCCTTGCGGGTCATCCGAATCTCGCCAAGCTCAATTCCGCCCATGGCCTCAACTGCATGAGTCATCATATCAGAGATGGTCTGTCCAAGAACCTCCTCCTGGCTGGCAAGGGCCAGGGACATCGCGCATCCCGTCATATATGAGGTCCAGGTGGCATATGTGAAATGGACCATGAGGTCTTCCATCCCGCCTTCTATCCAGGGGCTTGATGACTCAGGCCAGACTACCCTGGACCGGATCTGAGAGAAGCTGACCACTTCCACCTCAAACTGGACAATACCTCCGGGAGTCACAGCCATATAAGCGACCTCCGCTTATGATAATTGCAAAAGGGCCACATATCCTGGTATATTGGCATCCATGCCTTTTTAAGATTGCTGCGTTCAGTGGAGCCTGACATCTTCCTGCAGCAGATGAAGCCGAGGACGATCTTCAGAAGTCCGCTCAGCGGCTCTTTACATAGGCCCCAAAACAATATCGATAACTTCTCCGAAGGTGACAGAGAAGACGACCTCAGTGAGATGCTAAGAACAGTAAGGGCCCTGCAAGCATATTGCC
>DATMZB010000341.1:0-4351 GCA_035560655.1 Methanotrichaceae archaeon
AATTTATATCGGCAAGATTGGCAGATATATTACCGTTCAAAATTGAAACGCCTGAAATAAGGGCATTAGCTCAATAGCCTTTGAATGGAGGGTTGGATCATCATGAGATACGGAAGTTATCTGTTAGCAGCATTATTGGTTGCTGCAACCTGCGTTATAGGGGCGTACTCGGCAGATACCGCCAATACATCAGAAGAGCCGCAGGCCCAGGTTAGCCAGGACCAGCCTGTACCCGGAGATCTTCTCTACTCAGAGGACTTCTCCAGCAGCAAGTCCGGCTGGACATATACATCGGATGAGTACTTCAAGAAGTCATTTAAAAACGGGATATACCACCTGACCATAGTGCCGCCTGATTACTGGAACTGGGTCAGCGGTCCCTCACGCCTGAACTTCACAGATTTCATACTTGAGGTAGAGGCCACCAAAGAGGCAGGGCCTGATGATAATGTCTTTGGACTGCTCGTGAGGAAGGTCGATGTCGGGAATTACTATGCGTTCCTGCTCTCCAGCGATGGCTATTACCAGATAGCCAAGAGGGAGAACAACTCCTGGTCATATGCATCTGAGTGGACCAAATCCGACGCCATCAAGACCGGCAACTCCACCAACCTCATCAAGATCACAGGCGAGGGCGATAGGCTGGCACTATATGCCAATGATGTAAAGCTGACGGATTACAATGACAGCAGCTTTGCCTATGGCGGACTGGGCCTGTATGTGGGAACTCAGTCAGAGGGAAATGTGACCATCGGATTCGATAACCTCAAGGTCTGGTCAATAAAAGAGTAGTGCGCAGTGGATCTCTGACTGGCTCTCAGAGATACTCTTTTTTCCAGGGCAGGATCTCAATCCCATTGGGACCCGCAAAAGAGCATCTCCTATTAGCAGGATTGCCCAGTGCCCTAATTTTGCCCCCGACTTAAAATCAGAAAGAAATTTAAGATACCGGGCTCGTATATCAATTGAAGGATAAGTTGATGAATAGTTCAGAGACCAGGCCTGCCTTGCTCCAGGCGCTTCAGAGATATTTCGGGTACAGCTCTTTCATCCCTCCCCAGGGCGAGATCATAAGCGACATACTGGAGGGAAAAGACGTCTTTGCCCTTCTTCCTACTGGAGGCGGCAAATCTCTGTGCTATCAGCTTCCGGCCCTGCTCCTCAAAGGCACGATTCTTGTGATATCTCCATTGATCGCCCTCATGAAGGACCAGGTCGATGGCCTGAGGCTTCGAGGAATAGAGGCCTCCTATATAAACAGCACACTCACTTCTCAGGAGATCCGCTCAATCCACGGCTCTCTCTTGGAGGGCAGGACCAGGATTCTTTATGTGGCACCTGAGCGGCTGATGATCCCCGAGTTCCTGTCACTACTGAGGCGCCTGGAGATCAGCCTGGTTGCAGTTGACGAGGCCCACTGCATATCTGAGTGGGGACACGACTTCAGGCCTGCATACCGCCAGCTCAGCAATATCAGAGACTGGATACCTGGAGTGCCGGTCATTGCCCTGACCGCCACTGCCACGCCAGATGTCCAGGAGGACATAATATCTATGCTGAGGTTGAAGGAGCCTGAGGTATACAAGGCCAGCTTCAACAGGAAGAACCTGATCTATTCCGTCAAGCCCAAGAGCCGTGCCTTCGACCAGCTGGTACAGTACCTGAATGAGCATAGAGGCGCCTGCGGCATCATATACTGCTTCAGCCAGAAGTCTACAGAGGACCTGGCAAGAAAGCTCCAGGAGAAAGGGTTCAATGCTCTTCATTACCATGCTGGCATGGACCCGCACTCCAGGGAGGAGGCTCAGGACCTGTTCTTGAATGACAAGATACAGATCATGGTTGCCACCATCGCCTTTGGCATGGGCATAGACAAGCCCGACATTCGGTTCGTGATCCACTACGACCTGCCAAAGAACCTTGAGACCTACTGCCAGGAGACGGGCAGAGCCGGCAGAGATGGAAAGAATAGCGACTGCATACTCTTCTTTACAAGAGGGGACCTAATCAAGCTGGAGCGCCTCATAGAACGCGGCGAGGACCAGACTCAAAACCTTGTGGCCAGAAGAAAGCTCAGGCAGATGGCTGAGTTCTGCGAGAGCAGTGCCTGCCGCCGCAAGGTGCTCCTTGAATACTTCGGAGAGACCTACCAGGAAGATGGCTGCAAAGGCTGCGATAACTGCCTGAGCCCAAAAGAGACAGCAGATGGCACAGATGAGGCCAGAAAGATAGCCGCCTGCATCTCCCAGGTCGGGGAGAGGTTTGGGGTGAGGTATATTGCAGAGGTGCTTCACGGGTCCAGAAACCACAGGATAATTCAGAACGGCCACGACTCTCTTCAGGCTTACGGCACAGGGAAAGAGCATTCTGTTAACCAGTGGTCGGCATTCATTAGGGAGCTGATGCAGCAGGGCTACCTGAGAGCCGAGGGCGATGACTATCCTGTTGTAAAGCTGACTGATAAGTGCCATTATACTCTATCACGCGGAGGTGACGTCCGGCTGACCAGGTCAGGTCCGTCCGAGGGTGATGCCCCTCCAGCCAGAGCCGTAGATGCCGATGCAGGGCTCTTCCAGAGGCTAAGAGCGCTGAGGAAAAGGCTGGCCGATCAGGAGAATGTCCCTCCATATATCGTATTCCATGACTCGTGCTTGAAGGAGATGGCTGCCAGGCTGCCCATGGACAGGTCTGAGCTGATGTCCATATCAGGAGTGGGCAGTAAAAAGCTCGAGAAGTACGGTGACCAGTTCCTGAAGGAGATAAGGGATTACTGCATCGGGAAGGGCCTATGGGGCTCTGCTCAATCCGAACCTGATATGGGTGTGACAGGGAATAGTGCCAAGGTTGCTCCGTGTGTCGAGCCATCTAACGTGCCATATGTCGCACCACATGTAGCACCATGCATCCCCGAAGAGGATGCTGGAGGGGATGCCGGAGAAGATGCTGGAGATGATGTCAGAGAGGGGACGCTTTCCAGCCCAGAGCTGGATGACTGGTTCCAGGATTACAACTGGTGGTCTTTCACAAGGCATGAGCTGTGGCAGAGATGCAGGCGGGCTTACTTCTACGAATATATCGCACCGGCGCTTAAGCACGGATGGGATGATCACAGGGCCAGGCTGAAGGTTCTCAAAGATCTCTGCCCCAAAGGTGATCTGAAGGGAAGGCTGGTCTACCAGGTGATAGGGGATCAGATAAGCAGGCTGATCTCCGGCGAGGGCATGAGCGAAGAAGATGCAGGTGACCAGTATTCCCGGCTGGTCAGGGAGTTCCAGGAGAACGCCGGCTCAAGAATAACCGAATGCTACAATGGTTTTGAAGTTGAAAGCTCGTTCTTTGATGAGATAATGGACTCCGGGCTTGACCAGATACACGTCTTCTTCACAAGGGCCATGCCCCAGGTTATGAGCTCCAGCTACCTCAGCCACGAGAAGTTCAACAGCTTTAGTGCAGGAGGCGTGAAGGTCGCAGTCAAGCTCGGTTATATGGGCACAAGAGAGGATGGACGCCTGCTCATGCTTGACTGGGAGACCGGCTCTGGCAGCCTCAGCCAGTCAGACGAGATGCAGATGGCCTGCTACGTACTATGGGCAGTGCAAAGCCTTGGCACAAGCCTGGAGTGCATCTGTTGCAGGGTGGCCTACCTCAGCAGCGGCAAGATCAGAGAGTTTAGGTTCTCTCAGGAGAGGCTGGATGAGGTGATGGGGCTCATCGCCGGCAGCTTTGCGGAGATGAATGATGCATATAATATGGAGCGCCTGCCTCCAGATCCAAATCCCGAAAAGTGCTTGAGCTGCCAGTTTTGCACCATCTGCACTTCTTCCACTGCCCATATGGAGCCGGAGCAATGCCAGCCCGGCATTGAAGAGACCTCTCTGTCTCAATGCTCGGATGGGGCCTGCATCAGTCCTCCCGGCTGTCTATCTGAGGCTCGAGATACACATCCCTGCTCATGCAAGCCCAATCCCCTAAGCAATGAAGGGGCTGATGACAGCCTCTTAGAGAGGGCCTTTGCCCTTAAGGAGCAGATAGACAGGCTGCGAAACCAGCTATATGAGCTTGAGATGGAGTATGACCTGTGCCTGAAAGCTGCAAAGGATCAGCAGATTGCAAGGCAAGGTCTCCATGGCCTTAAATGAGAGCCCCAAATCTCGTCATGCAGCTTATGATCATCCGGGCCGGCACGTGACCCTGGGGCCCATCGGACAAAAACACGGCGAATTTCTTTCAAATCAATCATTATCAATTCATCCGCAGGCTAATGAATCTAAGATAATGTTCGCAATAACAGCAAAGATTTTATGTGTAAGTTAGAGAATATATCATTGTCATGGTCGTGCTGATCATTGAC
>DATMZB010000342.1:0-7042 GCA_035560655.1 Methanotrichaceae archaeon
ATCCCAGGGGACCATAAAGGGCGCGGTCCTTGCATCCATAGGCAGCCCGGCGATCACCATCGGATCCATAAGCGCCACAGGGGACAGTGTGAAGTTCCAGTCCAGTGCCTCAAACCCCCAGGGAAGCTATTCCAGCTCATCCGAGGACAACGGGGTGGATGAGCCCCTGCATAAAGAGCAGGGAGCACTGGTGGCAGATGGCCTGATCTCCATTGCCTGGAAGGCAGGCGGGTCCGGCGCAATAACGCCCATAGACGAGTCATGGGCCAGCACAGACGGCACCAAGAGCATAACCAACCGGGTCTCGGGATATGGAGACAGATGGAACATATCCAGAGATGCCACATATGGAACGGATTATGTTTACCTGACAGAGGACCTCATAAACCAGGGCAGCATCGGGTCCTCGTACCTGGACACAAGCCTTCTTGCAGGAGCCAGGAACAATGGCGAGACGCTCTATGCCTACAACGACATCCATGCCAGGGGATCTGTACATGGGACCCAGATGGCAGGAGCCGATGTATCCAAGGCATATGTCTCTGAGAGCCTGTACCTGACCGGATCTATTCAGGGCAACACTGCAGCCAGCAGCCAGCCGAGCAACGATTATTCCTGGGTCATACCCCTGGCCAGCAACGCCCAGAACCTCAAGATCGATGCATCGGCATCAGCCTCCAACGACGCCGGCACCGAGACATACCACAGAACCAGGGCAACTCTGGACCTGCAGGGCACTGCGGATTCCATGATCGCTGTGAGCAGGTCCAGCTACCTCAACCAGTATGGATCATATTCCCTTGGAAGCTTATCTTCGCCTGGGTGGGGGGACCTCAGCGCCAGCGCAAAGACCGTCAAGGCAGCTGTGTCCGACCTGGAACTGACTTCTAACAGCAGCGCGGCCAAGGCGTACACCTATACGACAAATTCAAGCGGCATATGCTCGTCCCTGGGCATCTCCGTCGATAAGGCAGGCGGGGCCGGCAATGTCTCCAAGCTCGAGACCCACCTATACTCACACGCCTACCCGGCCAATGACCACAACAGCCAGGAGGAGTACGTCTCCACAGACTCCACAGGCCTTTCCGGGGACGGCATGGTCCTGACTTTAGGAAGGCTGGACAGGACCACAGGCTCAGGAAAGGTGATACACACCTCGAAATCGACGTACCAAAACTTCAGGGCTACAGACATATCAGTGCTTGGACCCAAGGGGTACATATGGGATAAGCTCTGGCAGATCCCGCAGAGGTCTGTGACGCCCAGCACCACAGTGCCCTGGGGGATCAAGGCCATGTATGCAAATTCAGGTCTAAAACGCACCAGCGGAGGACAGGGCGTGGACGTGGCAGTGATAGATGCAGGAGCAGATACTCTCAACCAGGACCTCGTTATGAGGATGGAGGACTATGCAGACAGCCGGGGCCCGGGAGAGTACGGCGACAGCAGCTCGGATACGTACGGCCACGGGACCCATGTCTCGGGCACAATAGCCGCTGACGGCGGCTTTGATGGAAATGGCATCTGGGGAATGGCGCCTGAGGCGGACCTGCATATATACAAGATGAACTTCTCAAACCAGGACGTGGCAAGGGGCATATACAGATCTACTGACCTAGGAGCCGATATAATCTCCATGTCACTGGGAGACTGGCTGAACAGTCCAAACGCCACGGATGTGCAATGGAACGCTGCCATAGACTATGCGGTGGCCAATGATGTCCTCGTGGTGGCGGCAGCAGGAAACGGCCTGAGCAGAGATCCAACGATAATCTATCCTGCCAGGTACGCCAACGTGGTCGGAGTTGGCGCCGTGGACCAGAACGGATACGCATTATGGTGGTCATCCCCGGGATACAACGACGGCGATGGGATCATAGATCCCGGAGATGTCATGTTTGCAGCGCCCGGGTATAATATACTCTCAACCACTCCGAGCTGGTCCACCTTAATGGGATACAGCCAGTACTACGGCACGTCCAGCGGAACCAGCATGGCCACGCCCCATGTCTCTGGAGAGGCTGCCAAGCTCCTGTCTGAGAGCCTGTGCCGCGGCCTCAGCGCCCGTGATATCCTGGATACGATGCAGGGCTATGCCAGAAAGAACGATGTGAAGTACGTGAGGATCACAAGCGATGCCGCGAGCCAAAGGGATCTGGCTTCATCATATGCAAGCACCCTGTCAGGAGCGCCGGCGAAGTACTACAGATCCATAGGCTCATTCATGGATGGGCTAAGCCATGTCCTGAAGATCCTGGATGGCGACGACTGCCTGACGGGCCTGGGCATACCCAGGCTTCCTTCAGGCACGGCCTGACCGGCTTTTGCCGGGATGGTGCCATGGAATATCCTGGCCTGGCAGCCCGGCATCCCCCAGGCACGGCCTGACCGGCTTTTGCCATATCCTATCCCGGCCTCGGGCAATAGCCTGACCGGCTCTTGCCAGGGCCGCTTGGATCTGCCGCGGTTCTGGTTGATGTGCACATACTATACCAATTAACTGAAAAAGTATTTAGATAGACAGAGCATTGTTAATGAGTGTATGGACTTCCTCACTCACCTGATGATAGGCTTCCTAGTCTCCTCATGGATCAGCGGCTCGTTTTATAATCACTATGTGGTACTGGGCTCACTGATGGCAGTCCTTCCAGATTTCGATGTCCTGCTCTACCCTCTTTGGAGGAGGCTGCCAATCACGGGGCATCACGGCCTGACACATGCCCTGGCATTCGTAGCCATTGCATCAACATTCATCTATATAGTGACCTCACTCGCCTGGGGCTACTCAGACACCATGCTGCTCCTCTTGATGCTTTTGACCGGGTCGCTGCACATCTTTAGCGATTTTATCACTACATGGGGTGTAATGCCTCTGTATCCTCTTGCCAGCAAGTACTCCAAGCTCAACATCGATATGGCAGTCAATCCATACCTCATCACCTACTTTTTCATAGGAGTGCTGGTCCTGGCAGCCTCCGACCTGCAGGACATATCTCTGTCCATGAAGGAGGCCTCAGAGATAATCGGCGCCGCGTATCTCATCTACTTCACACTCAGATCAGCCCTGAAGGTATACTACATCACCAGGCCTGAGAACAGGGGCTTTGAAGCTCTTCCCACATTCAGCCCCTTCAAATGGAACCTGGTCAAGAGGACCGACAGAGACGGCGCCATAGAGATCATACTCAAGAGAGGGACAAAGATACTGGCCTATCTTATACCGAGTGATGAGGAGGAAGGGAAACGCAGGATGGAGAGCATAGGCAGGTGCGAGGACCTGGTCTATACCTACTGGCACCCACAGGTCCAGGACTATATGCGCGTGTTCAGCTATCCATACTATGAGACCAGGTGCTCAGACGGCCGGCTGGAGATAGCCTGGCATTCGGCAGAGATGGGAGATGCAATGAGCATCAGAGTCAGATACCAGGACCAGCGCCTGGAGATAAAAAGAGTGTTCAGGGGAACAGGAAAGGCTAACTAAGCCTGAGGATCACTCGATCTTCTTGAAGAGCTCGCCCTTGGCTCCGCAGACAGGGCAGATCTCAGGAGGTTCTCTCTCAGCAGTCATGCCGCAGACAGGGCAGACGTAGTAAGGATAGTTCTCTTTGGCTGTGTCCAGGCCATCAAGCATCTTATGATACAGCCCTGCATGGATAGTCTCGACCTCGTTTGCATATGAGAATGTCCTCTCTGCAAGCTTGTTGCCGTCCGACTTGGCGGCATCTATCATCTCAGGATACATCTCCTTGAACTCATGGGTCTCACCGGCTATGGCCTCCCTAAGGTTCTCCTTGGTGGTCTTGATTCCTTTTGCAGTCCTCAGGTGGTTTCCGGCATGCACCGCCTCTGCCTCAGCTGCGGCCCTAAAGAGCCTGGCCGCCTGGACAAAGCCTTCCTGCTCGGCTCTGGCTGCAAATGCCATGTACTTCCTGTTCGCCTGGGACTCGCCAGCAAATGCCTCTCTCAAATAATCATCCGTCTTGGTCATGGCTATAACCTCAAGTCTAAGTTCGATCTCTCTTCCTGAAGTTCTTACATATGGTAGTTCACCTCCAGTCCCATAAAGGCTTTGCGAGATCCGGAGCAAATCGTGGATACGGGCAGATCAAATAGGTTCAGATACAAACGATATAAGATCATAATGAGCACTGCAATCTTCGCTAAAAGGAGGTTCCAAGCACCAGGTATACATCCAGGATAAAAGCATTATGGGGATGAGCCCAAAGAGAGCATGCAATCGAAGTACCATCCATTTATGGCCTCGGTCTCGCATAACAATCGGCAGCATGATGAAGAAGCGTGATGAATAGAGATGACTGAAAACATAATAGAAGTCAAAGGCCTTGAGTACAGGTATGGCGATTTCAAGGCAGTAGAGGACGTCAGCTTTGCGGTATATGAGGGAGAGATATTCTCTTTCCTGGGGCCCAATGGCGCAGGCAAGAGCACTGTGATCAACATCCTTACCACCCTTCTGCCTGTCCAGTCGGGCTGCGTAAATGTGGCTGGCTACGACGTGGCAGCTAGGCCAGAGGACGTCAGGCGGTCCATAGGCATAGTCTTCCAGGACGAGACGCTCGACAGAGACCTCACTGTCTGGGAGACGCTTGAGCTTCACGGCAGGCTCTACTCCATGCCCAAAGAGGCGAGGAGGCAGAGGATTGAGGAGATGATTAAACTTGTCGAGCTTGAGGAGAAGAGGGATGTCAGGACCAGGAACTTAAGCGGCGGAATGAAGCGCAGGCTGGAGATCGCACGGGGCCTGATGACCCGGCCAAAGGTTCTCTTCCTGGATGAGCCGACCATAGGGCTGGACACCCAGACCAGGATGAGGCTCTGGGAGTACATAAAAAAGGTAAACGAGTCAGGCACTACCATATTCCTGACCACCCACTACATGGACGAGGCAGACCTGGTGAGCAACTGGGTGTGCATAGTTGACCACGGCAGGATCATAGTCTCGGGCACGCCCTCAGAGCTCAAGAACGCGCTTGGCCAGGACATGATCTATATGGAGACGAACAATGACACAGCCGCAGCAAAGGTCATGAAAACTCTGGACTCAGTAAAAGATGTCCAGACCACTCCTGAGGGCCTGGCCCTGACAATAAGCTCTGACGGAACTCACATCCTTCCGGCTCTTATGAGCAGGCTGAAAGATGAGGGCATTGAGATCATAGATGTCAACTTAAAGAAGCCCACACTCGACGACGTCTTCGTCTACTATACGGGACGTGAGATGAGGGAGCAGAGTGCAGAGAAGTTCAGAAGGATCAGGGGGCGGTGACGATGGCATTTGAGTTCACAACCGTGTACTGGCGTGAGATGATCAGGTTTGTCAGGTTCAAGGCGGTCTTGTTCTCATCTCTTGTACAGCCTGCACTGTGGATGGCCCTCTACGGAGCTGCAATGTCCAGCAACTTCAGCAGGCTTGGATCAGGGATTGTCATCCCCCAGGGCTCATTCTCGGTATCCTATCTGACGTTCATGGGAGCTGGAGTGATCGCCCTGACCACGCTGTTTACCAGCCTCTTTGGAGGTATATCACTCTTATTCGACAAGAACTGGGGCCTGATGAGAGAGTTCCTGGCAAGCCCCATGCCCAGAAACGACATAATCATAGGCATGGGACTCTCAGGGGTCACGAAGTCGTTTGTCCAGGTCATAGTCATAATGGCCTTTGGGCTGCTCATAGGGGTCAGGTTCTTCCCGGGCTATACTCTGATGCAGACGATAGTATCAATACTTGGCATACTGCTCTTCGTTGGAATATTCTCAATCGGATTTCTCTTCCTCTCATCTGCCATTTCCATGAGCATGGATACTCCAGAGGGTCTGCAGGCAGTAATCACTCTGCTGACACTGCCTCTCTTCTTTGCCAGCAACGCCCTGTACCCTATAGAGGCATTCCCAAGGCCTGTCCAGGTCATATCCGAGTTCAATCCCCTGACCCATCTGGTCAACGGCGTACGGTTCTTCTCTATAGGAAACGACTTCTATGCAATAGGAATACACTACGTGTACAGCACAACCGACGTGCTCATCTCACTCTTGGCGCTGACGGTCTTCGCAGTCCTCATGTTCACAGTGGCCTGGTGGGTCTTCAAGAAGGCGGTGGTGACTTAAGGCAAATTCAAATATCGGTGCCAGATGATGAGCAGCAGAATGGTTGGCAATGAATAACTGGTAATGAAATCAGGAGTCAATACATGGAAAGCAAGATTGCCAAGGCCATCGGGCTTGAGTCGGAGCCCGTGGCCATAATCTGGAGCGACCGTATGCCTGAGGGAGCTCTCCACTTCAAGAGCTGTGGGGCAGGATGCATCATGGGCCTGTTTGCCCAGGCGACCAGGGGAAAGGTATCAGCCTTTGGCAGAGAGAACTTTGGATGTATGGGCGGCGGGACTGGCCTTGGGTTTGGAAACACCTATGAGAACTTTCCCCTGGGCGGGGCTGAGGCCTTCAAGTACTTCCTCTCCACTGGTGTTGAAGGCGTGCGTGAGGACCTCGCTGAGAAGGCCAGAGCTATTGGCCGAGAAGGGTTCTCAGAGAACATGCTCAAAGGGGAAGGGATGAAGAAGACTCCACAGCTCGTGGAGCAGTTCCTAAAAGAGCTGCCTGTGATGGACATACCAGCGAAGTACGTGGTGTTCAAGCCGCTCTCCCAGGTAGAGGATGAGCGTCCGAAGGTGGTTGTATTCATAGTCAACCCAGACCAGCTCTCTGCACTGGTCACCCTGGCCAACTTCGGGCGACCCGGCGTGGACAACGTGATCATTCCAATGGGCGCGGGGTGCCATCAGATAGGCATCTATCCCTTCAGAGAGGCCCAGTCTGAGAGGCAGAGGGCTGTCGTCGGGCTGACGGACCCTGCTGCCAGGAAGAACGTCAGAAATATCCTTGGAAATGATGTGCTCACATTTGCAGTGCCTTTTGAGCTCTTCAGGGAGATGGAGGAGAACGTGGGGGCGAGTTTTCTTAGCAGGAGCCTTTGGAAGAGCTTGATGGAAAAAAGTAAAGATTGATATAGCTTTTATTA
>DATMZB010000343.1:0-6145 GCA_035560655.1 Methanotrichaceae archaeon
GGGCTACATATATACTGCTGATTGAAGGGTTGCCTCTTCTTGGATTTATTTATTATCTAGAATACAAGAAGCGCATGTTCCTCCTGACAAAAGACGGGCAGAAGGTCGAGCCAGCGGGCTCGATTCTGGAGAAGCGATTGGTCAGAGGGGTTTTCCTGTCTCTGTCTGGATCTGCTTTGATCTATGCCCCAAATATAGCCGGCACTATCGGGCTGAATAGCAGCATGACTTATGAGATGTTCCTGACAGGAGTCGTAGTAATCTGCGCTGGGCTGGCAATCCTGCTGAGCTGCGCAATGCTCAGGTTCAAGTCCGTTGCCCCATCTGAGGATATGACCAGATATTAGTCCAGAGACGGAGAGCCAAAAAAAGCACGTCCCAGGTTCATTTCACCTGGGACCGGACTATGGAATCAAGCTCTTCAACCAGCGCGCTTGGATCTTTAGCATAGCCGGTGTTCTCTCTCTGGCCGGCAAAAGCCCGGTCGCACGCCCCTCCGCCTATGATGAATGGCACGTCTATGCCCTCTTTCTTCAACAAATCAGCCGTCTCCAGAAACGCACCCCTGGTGCTGGTCATGAGCGAGGAGCCAAGCACTGCAACGGGCCTGTTTTTCCTGATCGCCTCCAGCACCTGCCCTGAGTCTACAGAAGTTCCAAGATCGATGACCCTGTACCCATTGGCCGATATTATGGCTGCCACAATGTTCTTGCCTATATCGTGCAGGTCTCCATCGGCCGTATGTATCAGTACCGTGCCCTTTGTCTCCAGCGCCTCAATGCCGCTGCATTCCTTAAGACCTGCATCCAGAGCTTTGGCAGCCATCAGAATTTCTGGCACATAGGCCTGCTTATGGTTGTACAGGGTAGAGACCGCATCCATGCCCCTGAGCAGGCCTTCAGTGGCTATTCTCAGGCCGTCAATGTCCTCGCCAGCCGCCTTTTTCGCCAGGTGGATCGTCCCTTCAACATCCCCCTTAGCCACGCCATGGGCGATGGACTTGAAAGGCTCGTCTGCCGGAAGCAGAGCATCAAGCTCCAACCTCGGCGTCTCAGCCAGCATGGCCTCTTTTGTGTTCAGCCCCTTCTCTATGAGCTGGAATACGGAATCATTATCCTTAAAGTGCCTGCCTGCCTCGACTCCCAGGGCGAATGCCTTCATAATGCCCTCCCAGCAGCCAGGCCCCGGCCAAACTCTATCAGAAGCTCATCAGCCTCCCGCGGCACCTGGTACTGCTCTGCAGCCCTGACCAGCGCCCTGATATTATCAATCGGCGTGAGGGGCGAGAGCGTGCAACCTGACGATAGCAGATCAACCCCGTTGCGCATACACTGCAGCGCCTCAGCAGTCACCTTCTCAGGAGTCCCCTGCAGCATCGTAGCCACAGGTGCGATATTGCCTATGAGCGATATATCGTCGCCCAGTATCTTTTTGGCAGTCAGCACGTCGATCTTCTCCTCGAACGAATAGGCATCAAAGCCAGTGTGCTTGATATGCGGAAGCAGCTCCAATGTGTTGCCGCAGATATGCAGTGCAGTTGGCACTTTTATCGAGCCTGCTGCATCCATATGGTAGGGGAATACGAACTCCTCGTAATACTGGCCGCTCAGGAGATCTACAGAGGAGGTCGGATCGGATATGCTCACGACGTCAGCGCCATGCACCACAAATGCATCGGCCAGATCTTTAGTCACCTCGACTATGCGGCTCATGGCATCATGTACATACTCCGGCCGGGTCTTGACCCAGGAGAGGAAGTTGCTCACTCCAAAGACATGCCCCGCTATGGTGAACGGCCCGGTCACCTTGGCATTGATGATGATCTCCGATCCCAGACGCTCCCGAAGGATCTCTGTCGCCTTCAGGGCGGCAGGTATCCTTCCCCGCACCAGCAGGTCTTCTGGCACCTCAAACTCGCCCGGGGTATCAGCAGCTCTCTTCTTCACAGAAGGCGTGCGGTTTATTGTGCCTGGATCAAGCTGGCACCCCAGGGCCTCAGCCTCCAGTGAGAGGCAGAAGGGCACTGTAGCTGTTGGAAGACCGGCCAGGACCCAGGGCATGGCTGCAAGCTTTGCCATCTGCTCAGGATCGCTGTGAGATCCGGGCCACGGTGCCCTGGCGGTCTCCATCATGGAGACGGTCACAGGTACCACTGGCAGCCATGCAGGTATTCTGTCCACCCTTCCGCCGCATAAGGCTGAGATTATTCTCTTTCTGGCGTTCATGGCTGGAGCAGCCTCCTGTAGTAGAAGCTTGTGCCGTAAAGGGCTGCAGCCGGGTTGTGACAGGTCATTCTGTCCTTGGCGATAAGGACCGTCACCGGGGCCCTGGAGTGCTTGATGAAGAGCGAGTCGTGCCCCACGCAGAGCCCCACCAGGATGTTGAGCTCGCTTCCGCTTGCATCAAGAAGCCTGGCCTGGGCCACTGGGTTGCATATGGGCTCGAAGGTTCCAGGTATGGCCTTCTCAGAGTCCAGGAGGCCGATATCCTCCTTGGGTATGGCTCCGCTCTTGCAGCATATCGATACCACCTCAAATCCTTTTATCTCAAGGATCTTGGTGAGGATGCGTGACTCTGATATGAGCCCGACGCAGGTGGCAATTCCAAGCTTCTTGTAACCCATCTCCCTGGCGAAGTCTATGGTGTCCTCAACCCGGGTCCATTTCATGTAGCTTCTGCCCTCGGTGCGGGCTGCGGCGATTGCCATCTTCCTGACCTCAGGGTCTTCCTGGTATGTTTTTAAGACATCATTCATGACATCCTTCTGGGTCCTTGTGGGGCAGAAATCAGGCCCGCTCTCAGGAGATTTGCTCCAGCAAGCCTGTCTGCTGCACTTGCTGCATTCTAATGGTATTGCGCTGCAATTGCTGCTGCTCTCTGACATTGGTATGACCTCTGATGGTTATGATATACGGTTTTTAACAAACAGTTCAATGGACAGTTCTATGCATCTCTGACATTCTGCCATCTCAGGCAATACTTCTGGACATGATCGAAGAACCACATCACGACCACGACGCAGGCGCCCATGAATATCATCCCGGCTATGACCTTGTCGTAGTTAGCATACTGGTGCTGGTACTCGATATACCATCCAAGTCCCGATGTGGCTGCAATCATCTCTGCCACGGTCAGGGTGATGAAAGACAGTATCAGGGCAATGGTCGCTCCTGAGAATACTGACGGCATGGCTGCAGGCAGGACCACCTTTGAGAGCATGACCCTCTCAGAGAGGCCAAGGGCCCTGGCCGAGTTTATGATGCGCGGATCTATGTTGAAGACGCCGTGAACAGTGGCCACAAAGATCGGCCAGAAGGCGCCTATGAATATGACGAATATCGAGGCGCTGCTGAATGTCGGCAACAGCACTATCGCATACGGCAGATAGACTGTCGGCGGTATTGGCGAGACCGCCTTGGCCAGTGGATATGCCACATCAAACGCTCTCCTGCGCCATCCAACTACCAGTGCAAGAGGCACGGCTACAACGAGTGCCGAGAAGTACCCTGCAAGCAGTATGGAAAACGAGCTTACAAGCCCGCTCAGCATTACCCAATGATCGGTCCCAAAGACTGCAAAGACTCTCCCAGGAGACGGGAACAAGAACGGATCGAGCAGGGCCAGCTTCCCAAACAGCACTTCCCAGGCCAGCAGCAATAATCCTAGTACCAGGAATATATCTGCCTCCTTCTGGTAGCTATCTTTGGCAGCGATCAGTCCCAGTACGAAGACCCCCAGCATTGCTGCAGTGAATCCCAGAAACAGGCTCTTATCAGCAGTCTGCTGTGAAGGTGCATCCGGGATGAAAGCGGCAATCAGCAGCAATGTTGTGAAGATGCCAATCACCAGAGCTTGCTGTGCGCCCAGCTTTATTTTTGATCCTCCCAGGGTTCTATTCTCGCTGACTTCGACATTCATTCAAGCCGCCTCGTATGGTTCTCTTTCAAGGCCCTGTCCACGGCACCATTGGTTGACATTGAGATCAGATGCTCCAGGTGATCAGCTCGCTCTCCTGCCTGGCGATGTCTCCTTGCATCTCTTCTAAGAAGCAGGCCATGAGCTTTGATCTCAGGCAGATATACTCCGGGCTGGTGAGAAGGTACTGCCTCTTCCTGGGCCTCGGGAAGGGCACGTCCATGACATCTTTAATCCTTCCAGGAGTTGGGGTCATCACTGCGATCTTATCAGAGAGAAGGATCGCCTCGTCCACATCATGGGTTACAAAAAGCACAGTCTTTCTGCGCTCTTCCCTCGACCACAGGTATGTCAAAAGGTCCTGCATGTACACTCTATTTATCGAGTCCAGGGCTCCAAACGGCTCATCCATCAGGAACACCTCGGAGTTCTGGGCAAACATCCTGGCTATGGCCAGGCGCTGGCGCATGCCGCCAGATAGAGTCGTGGGGTACTTGTCCTCAAACTTGGAGAGTCCCACTATCTCCAGATACTTTTTGGCTTTTACCACAGCTTTGTCCTTGGTCATCTTTTGTTTTGAGTGCTCTATGGCAAAGCGCACGTTTTCCAGGTTTGTCATCCAGGGAAATAGTGAATAATCCTGGAACACGACGCCCCTGTCAGGGCCAGGCCCGCTGACCTCACGGCCATCGAGCAGCACTTGACCGCTGCCAGGGGTCTTGAGTCCCGCCGCCAGATCCAGGAGGGTGCTCTTTCCGCAGCCGCTGGGTCCAATCAGTGATACGAAGTCGCCATCGCGGACGTTTAAGTTGATGTTCTCCAGAGCGTTCATCCTGGAGCCGTTCAACCCAAATGACATGAAAATATTTTTAAGCCCGATCTTGGTCATGATCATTCCTTCCATCAAGTCGATTGGCCTTCACTGCCAATGAGAATAGATGCCTGGAGCACTGACGTCTCCATCTCCCCGCTCGCTGCCGTTGATCCCAATCTTTAGCTTTTCCATGTGCCACTGAGTTGGTCATGTTGCTGTATAAGTGACCATAGAAAGGCACAAAGATTGCCTCAATGCCAACTTTGATGGTGTGGCCTATCTCCGAGAAAATATTGAGGATAGCCCCGGACCCTGGCAGGGCCAGCAATCCGGAACGATCATCTTGGGAGATGCCAATCAGCTACGCGCCGATCGCTCTAAGCATCGTTCTTCTTATAGTTTGCCAGCAGATCCTTGTATATCTCATCGTTTGGATTTGCCTTGATGAGCTCGTCCAGGGCCTGCTTGTACAAAGTTGGATCTATGTGTTTATCGATATCCTCATCGGAGTTGACATAGCCGATTGTGTTCACCATCTTCCACCACTGCTCTACGGCCTTCTTGTTGGGATCGGGCGAGTAGTTGAAGTGATCAGAGAAGATCGAGTCGTAGATGACGTTCTTGTTGAAATCCACGTACTTCGATGCAGCGTCGACGCTCTCCTGCGGGTTGGTCTTGATGTAGTGGTACGCCTCTATCAAGGCCTTCTCGAACTTAACATAGGTGTCCTTATCCTGCTCAAGAGTGCTGCTCTTTACCACGAACCGGCAGCAGGGGTGGTTTGGATAGAACGAATCTCCATACTGCACGATCTTGAGCCCCTGGGTTTCAGCTACCTGCTGGTAGGGCAGCCAGACGATGCCTATGTCGACCTTGCCGGTCTTGACTGCATCAAGCACTATAGATGGCGACTTGAGCTCCTGGATGGTCACATCTTTGGACCAGTTGAGGCCAGCGTCATGCAGAGCACTTCTGAAGACCACATCGCCTGTGGACATCCTGACAGTGGCAATGGTCTTGCCTTTGAAGCTCTTGATGTCCTTGAACTCATTTGCCCGCCCGGGCAGGGAAATGGCTGCAGCGCCCTCTCCCATAAGACCGCCAATATACGTGAGGTCTGTGCCCTTGGCGATGTATACGGCCGGTGCTGTTGATCCCATGGCAATGATATCAAGCTTTCCTGCTGTCAGTGCATTGTATCCATCAGCGCTATTTGGAAACTGGGATAACTGCACGTCAAGGCCCTGCTCAGCGAAGAACCCTTTTTCCTTAGCCACGAAGGTGAGCACATGTCCCGTGGTTGGCAGGTATCCGAGCCTGATCGTCTTCTCCTCAGCCAGGGCTATGGATGTGGATGTGACAGCCAGAGCCATCAGGACTATCGCTATAATCGCTATATTAGATCTATTCTTTAAC
>DATMZB010000344.1:0-6088 GCA_035560655.1 Methanotrichaceae archaeon
ATGTAAAAGTGATGGGGGCTCCACTTTCAGCCCCCGGGCCAAGGGACCTCCCACTCTGCCAGACCCACTCCAGCAAATTATATGCTTAAGTACCCAGCACCTCATTTTTCGTCCTGAGCCTCCACTGGCCTGGCAGATTGCATGCTCTTACTTTACGACCTCATAATATAGCCATACAGCTTCGCCTTTTAGCTTCTCCATTTGGATCAGCCTTAGAGGGATCGATCCCTCATCCGATGTCAGATCAGGCGCACGGAATATCGAGCAAGGTGTCATCCCTCCAACCAGGCAGGGCTCAATCATCACGCTCACCTCGTCCACCAGACCAGAGCGCAATAGGACGCCATTCAAGGCGCCTCCTGAATCGACCCGAACCATCTCTATCCCATAGCGAGCATTGATCTCTTCCAGCGCCGCTTTGAGATCCACCTGGCCATGGCCGGCTATAATATGATCCACATGCACCTTTTGCAGGTAGTCCAGGTAGTCTTCAGGAGTGGACCCGGAGCACAGCACCACCACATCTCTCCAATACGGCCACTTTCTGACCTGGTTCCAGCACCTTATGCGGCCTCTGCTGTCAGGAACTATCAGGAGCGCTCGTTTATCCTCCGGGTCTATCTCTATCTGCGGCGCAGGTACATCTAGATCATCCGCAGGCATATCGCCCAGCGCAGCGATCATGGTATCGCTTCCAGCCAGGGTGGCGTCCTCCTTCCAGCGAGAGGCCTGGCCATAGAACTGGGCGAGGTCGGGTTTCAGCCAGTCATAGCGCCCATCGACGCTCAGGGCATTATGCAAAATTACTCGGGGCAGCATGGTCACGATCATACACCTATCATTTCAAAGCCTTCAGCATTGATTTGCTCCATCCACGTGGCGTAGCTGGCTTGGTTCACTGCCATGGAAAGGGCTTCTGGATTGACCTTTCTCTGTCCAGATATAGCTGATGTGCACGGCCCGAAAGTGAAGAGAGGTTTGAGGGCGATTTTCTAATACGAGGAAGTTTAATTCGACATGTGACGGGATTCGTCCGGAGAGCACGCCATGAACCTGAGGATGAAATTAACCCATTATATCCGACACAGCTTCTTCCTGCTGGGCCTTTTGAGCATTGCCTGGTTCATTTTCCGCACTGGCACCAAGCCTACAAGGGCCGCCTACCCCTGTCAGCAAGCAACAGCCGCAGCAGGCTACCTCTGGATGACCGCCTATATTCTTCCATTCGTATCCGCCATACGCCAGCCCTTTGCCACCCCTAAGAGAGCTGCTGCAATATCCATAGCTGTGATTGCTTTAGTCCTGATGGCGTCAGGCGTTCTCACAGCCTCGGAGAGCAATCCCGCGTCAGGCGAAGCTGCAGCCCCGAACATTTCAGAAAGCCTGGCCAAAGCCTCTCCGGCATCTGATATCTTCGCCGTGAACGGCACCTCTGGAGACGATGACGGGGTGAAAGATCTGATCAAGCTGATGCATGACCATGGGACTCAGTTCTACAACATCAGCGGCTCGGGCCATGGCCTGATCTCCAGGGATGATGTGGTGATCATCAAGGTCAACAGCCAGTGGGACCAGCGCGGCGGGACAAACACAGATCTTATCAGATCGCTGATCCGTGCCATACTGGACCACCCGGACGGCTTCGATGGCGAGATCGTCATCGCAGACAACGGCCAGAGCCAGTACGGGCCGACAGGCCAGGGCGGCAGCCTGAACTACAGCAGAAACAACGCCCGGGACACATCTCAATCCATGCAGAATGTTGCAGATTCCTTCTCCGGCAGCAGGGTCTCTACCTACCTATGGGACGCCATCACCACCACCAGAGTCAAGGAGTACTTTGATGGCGATTCCAGGGATGGCTACATAGTTGCCGATCTGCCTGATGAGCAGACGGGCATACTGGTATCATATCCCAAGTTCACAACCAGGTTTGGAACCAAGATCAGCTTCAAGATGGGCGTGTGGGATCCAAAGAACAGGGCTTACAATAGCAGCAGGCTTAAGGTGATCAACGTCCCAGTCCTCAAGTCACATGCCATATATGGAGTCACGGCATCAATCAAGCACTACATGGGAGTGACATCTGACAAGCTGACTTCAAGCCTTGGAGGCAGGTCAGGACAATCGCATTTCGCCATAGGCGCGGGGGGCATGGGCACTGAGATGGTTGAGACCAGGTTCCCAGCTCTGAATATAATCGATGCCATCTGGATCAACGCCAACCCGGGAAAGGGGCCGAGCACGTCTTATAATGCGGCCACCAATGCCGGGATAATTGCAGCCAGAACCGATCCAGCGGCACTGGATTGCTGGGCTGCAAAAAACATACTCATGCCTGCTGCAAGAGCAAAAGGATACAGCGATCTGTCATCCATGGACCCTGATAACACTGCCTCAGGCACCTTTGGTGACTGGTTGAGGCTGGCTTCGCAGGAGATCAAAGGATCTGGAATGACCTTAAATATCGACGAGGGCAGCATGAACATCTACGTCTGCTAAAAGGCTGCTTTCAGCAATGCAGCAGGACCCGATTGATTATCAAATCCGGGAGATTGATAAGGAATTGCCTGACTATAAGAAACGGCTCATCCTTTATACACTCCTCCCACCAGCTCCTTTATCCTCTCTGCAATCTTTGGCCCCACCAGGTCAACCTTACGCAGCTCCTCATCAGATGCATTCACCACTGCCTGAACCGATCCGAAGTGTTTGAGCAGGTTCCTGGCCACCGCCGGTCCAACGCTTGGCATGGCCGAGACCACATACTCCTGCTGCTCTTTAAGAGTCCTTGCAGTCTTCTGGCCGTGAACCTTGGGCTCTCTACCTTCAGCCTGCTCCCTCCTGGCCAGAAGAGAGATCACTGCTGCAGTCTCCTCAGCATCTTCAGTTGGGATTATAGGCACTCCATAGTCCACGGCAATGGCCGCCATTGCACCTCTTATGGAGTTGGGGCTGATCTGCCTGGTGTAGAGGTCCCTTCCTTCAAGAATCAGCAGAGGCTTGTCGTAGCTCCTGGCCAGGTCTTCCACCTGCCTGAATAAGTTTCTCTTGGGATCTATGATTGAGCTGACGAAGTCCTCGGCGGTCTTTCGCTCTATGGCAATCCTGTCGCTGACCACATAGTCTCCTACCTCCAGATTCCTAAGGGTGATCTCCATTCCCAGAGCCTCCAGCCTCTTGCCCATATCCCTCTCCCTGGGATCTACGAAGACTGAAACTGGACCAGGCATGGCTTTGTTCAGGCCCATGTCCGGGCTCTTATCCTGGCTTTCAAAGCCTTCAGCCCCAATATCGGTTATCTTGACCTGCCTGGCCTCAGTGGCAGCCACTGCATTTTCAGCCACCCGGGGCTCAAACCTGACGCCGGCGCTGAGCCCCCGGATCTGCTTTTGCATATTCTTTTCCTTGCGTTCGCTTATCCAGTAGTAAGCCTCGTCCCTGGTTCCCCTGGCAATGAGGACCACCACCCTGCCGGCGCGGGCCCGCCCGGTCCTGCCTTTTCTCTGGATGGACCGTATCTCGCTTGGCACAGGCTCATAGAAGAGGACCATGTCCGTTGCGGGGATGTCTATCCCTTCCTCCCCAACTGATGTGGCTATGAGGACATTGTACTCCCCGGCCCGGAACTTTGACAGTATCTCCGCCTGCTTCTTCTGGCTCAGACCCTCATCGCTCTGCCGGCTGGACTGGCCCACGAACCTGACAGCCTTTATTGATGGATCGTTCTCCAGGAACTTCAAAAGAGCAGATGCAGTATCCCTGTAGTTGGTGAAGACCATTATCCTGGAGTCTGGTTTCGCTAAAAGCTGCTCGCCTAAAAGCCTCTTGACGGAAGCAAGCTTTGGGTGCTCCACACCTGTGTTTGCCAGGAGTTCCCTGGCCTGTACTATCCTTACATCATCCATCAGCCTGCGTGACGCCTTGGACCCACCTCTTGAGTTGGCCTCGCTTTCAAGGCGCTCGAAGTATCTTGTCAGTGCGTCGGTGCCCTGGGTCTCTGCCAGCTCTACTGCATGCTGAAGCTTCATCACCTCGGCCATGATGGATATGCCCTTGAATAAAGCCGGGCTCGGCTCCCTGGCAGCATAGGATCTCAGACGCGCCTGGAGGTCCAAAAGTTCCCTCTTAGAGGCTCTTGGATCTATCTTTGCCCCTATGAGGCCTGGCATCTGCTCGCCTATGCCCAGAGCATTCAGGCTGGCCATCCTGTCCTTGAGCACATCTTCTAGTGAGGACCTGAGCCTCACGAGCTCATCTGGGACCGTGACCCTGACCCACTCGATCTCCTTCTGGTATACGAAGGGGGCTACATCGGGGTCATCCTCTGTCCGGGTCTGGATGCTTTCAATCCCAAGGTTTGAGCATATCTCCTCTATCTTATCGCTCTGGCTTCCTGGACTGGCAGTGATTCCCATAACAAGGGGCCTCTCGCACTCCTTCTGGTACCTGCCTGCTATGTATACGTAGGCATAATTTCCAACAGCTCTGTGGGCTTCATCGAATATTATGCAGGATACCTTCCCCAGGTCTATCCTCCTGCTAAGGAGGTCGTTTTCAATGACCTGGGGCGTGGAGATCACTACCCGCGCCTGGTTCCAGGCTTCCACCCTCTTCTCTGGAGCCACCTCGCCCGTCATAAAGGTCACAAGATTTTCATCAGTGAGGACCCTCTTTAGAAATGAGGCATGCTGCTCCACAAGGGGCTTGGTTGGAGCCAGAAAGAGGATCCGGCCCTGCTCTATCCTTGCCAGCAGTACCATGAGCGCTATCACAGTCTTTCCCAGGCCTGTTGGGACGACCACCAGGGTTGAGGCCTTCAGTGCGCTGGCTGCCAGGTCGAGCTGGAACAGACGCTTCTCCACTGATTCTGGCTTCAAAAGCGGGTGCTCCAGGAAAGATGTCATGAAGATGTGGTTAGTCTCATTAAGTATTTAAGGACCGAGATCTGATTCTGGCCAGCAGAGAGATTTATAAAGGTATGAACTATAATTGCTCAAAAGGCCCTTCATGTCTGGCAGGGGAGGACGTCAATCTGAGGTCGATATCTGCTTTAAGGGCCCTGTCCTGAGTTGTTGGATCCAGTGAGGAAAGAATGCCGAGGTTGAGCTTGAATATGCAGATCTTGGTCGGCTTTCTGGCCGGCATAATCTTTGGGCTGTTCTTCGGAGACCTATGCGCTTCTCTCAGCCCCATAGGCACGGCCTTCATCAAGATCTGGCAGATAACTGTCATTCCCTCGGTAGTGATATCGCTCATAATGGGCATAGGCGGTCTAAAGCAATCTGATGCCAAGGAGATCGCCTTGAAAGCCGGCGCAGTTTTGCTCATCTTCTGGGTGATAGGCCTTGGGGCCTTCTTTGCCATGCAGCTGGCCTTCCCGCACATGGAGAAAGCATCCTTTTTCAGCGTCTCGGAGCTCAACCAATCTAACGACCTGGACATCATAGATATGTTCATACCCTACAACCCATTTCACTCTCTCTCAGAAGGTCTCCTCCCTGCCATCGTCGTCTTCTGCATATTTGTGGGATTTGCACTGATAGGAGATGATGGAAGCAGTCCGTTCATGGGCATCCTGACAACTCTGTCTGAGGCATTCTTTCGCATCAACAGGTTCCTGATGAGGACATTTCCTATTGGCATCTTCGTTATCACAGCCGAGACTGCAGGCACTCTTACAATAGAGCGTTTTATTCTTTTGCAGGTGTTTCTGATCTCTCTTGCTGTGATCTCTTTTCTTCTGGGATTGCTGGTCATGCCAATGATGATCTCCAGCTTAACCACCTTCAGCTATAGAGAGATCTTCTCGGCATCATCCAAGGCGGTTATATTGGGATTCTCTACAGGAAGCGAATTCATCGCCCTGCCTTTTATCCTAGAGAGCGTGAAAGGGCTATTTGAAGATTCCAAAGATGGGGATAAAGAGAAAGCAAAATCTTACAGCGAGGTGCTGGTCCCAGTAGCTTATACATTTCCATTGATGGGCTCCTTTGTGCCATTTCTCTTCACGCTCTTTGTGGCCTGGTTTTACTCCACGCCCATGGATGTATCAGATCAGATAAAGCTAATCTTAATAGGCATTCCC
>DATMZB010000345.1:0-3923 GCA_035560655.1 Methanotrichaceae archaeon
CGACGGCGCACCCTGCTGCAAGCAGCAAGGCATGCAAGGCGCCGCCAATGATCGCCTGAATACCACGCTATGCAGCTAGTCGCTATATGCTGTTTTGCGGGCTTACAGGCGCATTATTTCAAATCGGTGATGAATGGGTGCCTACATAATTTGTTACTTTGTTTTATGTTTGCATTCCATCCCCGCAGCGAGCTGCGGGCATTCGATAAAATAAAAATCGGGGCAATAATATGGCATATTCAACACTGGAAGATAAAGATAAGCAGACTGAGACTGTTGGAATAGCATCTCTTGGCCACTACATACCCTCTGGCGTCATCACTAGCAGCGAGATGTCCAGACGTTCAGGTATTCCTCTGCATGTTTTTATTGAAAAGATTGGCATGGAGCAGAAGCATATTGCCGCTGATGACGAACATCCCTCGGAGATGGGAATAAAGGCGGCTCAAATAGCCATGAATAAAGCAGGTATAGGTCCTGAAGATATAGATATCATTGCCTATTGCGGGGCAGGGTTCTATGATTACAGGATCTGGTCTCCTTCAGCACGGATTCAGGCTGCTCTGGGTGCCAGCAACAGCTATGCCTTTGAGCTTAAGAACGGCTGCAATGGCGGAAATCTGGGCCTGAACATATGCAGAAATCTTCTTTTAGGGGACCCGGATAAGAAGTATGCCCTGGTGGTCTGCAGTGAGAAGCTGTCCATAAATGTGGATTACGCCGATAAAAACGCCCTTTCCCTCTTTATGCTCGGAGATGGGGCCTCGGCTGCTGTACTGAAGAAAGGAGAGATTAAAAACCGGTTGCTTGATTATTCCTCTATCACAGACGGCTCTATAGTTGATTACATAAAGATGCCGGTGGGTGGGACGAAAATGCCTCATGTCCCAGGACACAACGTCGCGCCCATCTACATCCGCGTGGACGATCCCGAGGGGCTGGACAGGATCCTCTTCCAGAACTACCTGCATAACTACGTATCGGTGATATCCAAGGCAGTGGAGAGAAGCGGCCATTCTTTGGAGGATATCGATATGTTATTCACCAACCAGGTTAAGAAGAGCCTCCTTAATGATATCCTTCAATCAATGAACTTGACTGAGGATAGGACTATGGTCTCCATAAAAGAGTATGGACACATAGGCTCAGTGGACTCCTTCTTTAACCTCTCTAGAGCTATAGATCAAGGAAAGCTTGGTCCAGGAAGCCTGGCAGTCCTGGCCAGCAGCGGTGCGGGATTCACCTGGGCGGCTATGGCTATGGAGTTTTGAATGGAGGATGATCGAAAGGTAGGGCGCCTGTATGGCATATGCTTGTGACTTAAGGAGGTGATCTAATGGCTCGCTGATCTGGGATTCTTATAACCTGATCCAACCCGATCAACTCGGGATCATCTTGATTGTCAGGAGTCTTCCCGATGGGGGGATAGCGGTAGCCTGTGCGGTGATCGATGGCGCTGCTTCCCCCTCAAGGGCCTTATGAGTGGATAATCTTTGATTCAACTGCGTAAGTCCTACTATTCAATATCATAATAAATGAGACGGGCGCCCGGAGAGGCATAAGAAGCTGAGATCAACCTCTCCAGCGCAAAAACTCACCGGGCTGTGCTCAGTACCTCCATCTTGTAAGACTCCATGAGCACATCCGGGTTCACCCTGCCACTGACCAGGGTCCTAGTGGACCTGACCTCGTTCATGACCACCTTTGCAGGGGCAAAGACGTTGTGGTCGACCTTGAAGAAGTCAAATCCAGCTGCCTTAAAGACCTTGTAGAAGGGCGCGCCGTAGTCGCGAGAGGACTCTGAGGGCATGCTCTTGAGGTAATTGGCAAGCTCGTCCATGTTCTCGTAATCCAGGACGTAGTATGTCTCCCCGCCATAGATTATGCTGTCATTGGATGACCCCATGCACATGGTGGCATCTCCAACTATCGGAGATATGGGTGCCCTTCCCCAGCCACTCTTTATGGTGTTGATATCAAATCCCATAGTGAAGAGCTTATGCAAACCCGTCTCCACCACCCTTGCCGAGACCTGGACCAGGCCTGCCACTGAGTTGGTTGGAGCCACAGCCAGCCGCAGATCTGCAGGGTCTATGCCGCACTTCTCGGCTATGTCTGCCGATACCTTCTCATCCGGCAGGCGGTTGGATTCCAGTACAAGGACTCCCACATCAGAGAATTCCTCAAACCCGATCTTCTCATAGAGGTCTCTGGTCTTCCTTGCCAGGACCCGTGCCGGGCCGCTTCCCATAGCGAAGTATTTGTCAACCTTGATCTGCCACATGGCGCACTGTGAGGCCATGCAGGCCACTGCCGGATAGTCTGTCGCGACCTTGATACCAGGAACTGTGATATCCTTTATCTCATAGGGCGTGATCTGGATATCGGCCAGGTCTGCCATGCAGAGGCGGCTTAGGTAAATCCCTGCTCCAAATCCTCCATGGGCTTTGACCCCGGCATCTATCACCACAGTGCCGTTGTCGAGCTCGACCACCTCTAGCTGAAGCTCGTCCTCGAAGTCCAGCATCTCCTCAAATACCTCAAACCCCATCTCATTTAATCCCATCAAACCTGATCACTAACCTCAGAGTAGTGAGAGCTGATATAAATTTAGCGATGACTGCCAGGCAGAACTGAAATTATTGAAAAGTGCATCAGCCTGATCGACAGATTCTCATGATGCTGGGGCAGGATAAGGATAGGCATATACCGCAAAGGGCATATCCCTACCCGCACAGCTTCGGTTTAGAGTTCTTCAAAGGGGCATCTTCCCAATGCTGGAGGTTTTTTGCCTGTTTCGGCTCCAGCAGAGGCGCTCGGTTTGAGATCCTCGGCATTGAATCCTATAAGGCTGCAGCTATTGTTGGTGCAAGTCGTGGTAAATGGCATGCAGCTCACGCCCGCACAGGAGCAGCTTCCTGAGCTGATGTTGAGACAGTTGCAGCTCTGAGTGCAGTTTTCCTCATGTGCACAGATGCACCCGGCGTTGCAGCTGCCATTGGTTAAGCGAGACGAGCTGCCAGGGATGTTTCCAAGGGCGATTCCTGCCATGGTCATGATCATAAGGATGGCTAGGGCAGATTTGCTCATGTTTCAGTCCTCGTAATTATGACCAGGATATTCAGCGACTGCAATTCTTCTGGCCGCTCATGCAGCCCATCTTCCCTGACATATCTGCCATAGAGCTGTTGTTGGCCATGTTCATCATCTTGCCAGACATCATCCCGTTGCCCATCATTTTGCCGGATGTCATTCCGCTGCTCATCATGCCTCCGGACATACTGCCCATTCCAGAGCTGTTCATGGGCTCCGTGCCTGACATATTCATAGTCGAGCCCGACATGTTCATGGCTGACCCACTCATGGCACTGCCAGCCATATTTCCCTGTGATATGGAGGCACTGCTCATATTGCCC
This sequence comes from Methanotrichaceae archaeon, assembly GCA_035560655.1. Lineage (GTDB taxonomy): Archaea > Halobacteriota > Methanosarcinia > Methanotrichales > Methanotrichaceae > DATMZB01. Next base: position 3,417 of record DATMZB010000345.1, read on the forward strand.
ATGGCACTCATTCCTGTGGCATTGACCGGGCAGCTCTTATTTCTCATGCAGCCCGTGCTGGCCGGACAGGAGCAGTTGCCCGATTCATTCAAACAGGTGCAGCTCCCGGTACAGTTGGCCATATTAGAGCAGATGCATTTGGCACTACAGGTCCCGTTGGTCATACAGCCTGCCATGCTTGATGCATTCATACAAGTGCAGTTCTGCGTACAATTAACCTTATCTGGGCAGATGCAGTTGATATTACAGCTTTCATTGGTCATGCACGTCTCATTTCCAGGAGAGCTGGTCGCGCCCAGAGCCACTCCCATTCCTGTCAGCAGCAAGATAGATGCTATCAGCATAGTCTTTCTCATCATATTATCAACCAACCCTCTTTACTTTACCTTACCTTCGTCACTCATTCTCTCCTAGTATTTATAGATCGTCGAACTTTTCCTCAGTCAATCCTGAAAAGAACCAGTATCTTGCGATGGATTATGCCTTCAGCAATGCGATAATATTTGG
>DATMZB010000346.1:0-2146 GCA_035560655.1 Methanotrichaceae archaeon
CTTAATTGCCTGGGTGGAAATCTCAGCCTCATAGCCAGCGCTTTGAAGCACCTGGCGTGCAGACTCAGCCTGGCGGGCCGCCACATGGTCAGGCAGGTTTGAACTGTGGGATATGCCTTCTATAACACTAACCACTGGATCTAGAAGCTCTGCAGGTCGGAGCGCTCTTGGTGTGACATCAAGTGCCACAAATCCTCCTCCGCGCGGGTAGTAGCCTCTCCTGACCTCCAGAACCTCGACTGAGGCCCCAAACTCGCGAAGGGCGGGCAGAAACACCTGCCTGACATAATCGATGGTTGGAGACCAGCGCACGTCCGTGCCTCCCCGGATTTCAAGATGGACAGGCCCGTCTGCAGTGGTCAGGGCCGGAAGAAGGCACTGCACTAGAAGCGTTATGGATCCGGCGGTACCTATGTCTATGCTGTACCTGCCACCCTGAACCTGTCCTGGAACGAATGTGATCTCAGATGATCCGGGCTGGGCTCCATAAATGTCGCCAGAACAAATCTGGGCCAGGGCCTCCACTGCACGGGCGTGCTGGGCTGCCAGGCCGGGTTTAGGCCTGCCCTGCCGGATCTTGCTTATCCGGACGGATGTCCCCGTGACTGCAGAGAGCGCCACAGCTGTCCTTACGATCTGCCCTCCGCCCTCGCCGTGGGAGCCGTCGATCTCAATCATTTATTTGATTGCTGTCTGGAACTGGGTGCTGAACTCATCACAGAGGGCAACAATCCTCGCTGCTGCGTCCTTTATGGCGTCCATGGGGTCCACGTCCCTGGTCTTGAGGCGGAAGATTGGGTTTGTCATGATCACAAACTTGTTATCGTAGTTGGCGATCTGGACACGATCATCCCTGAGTAGCTCGGTACGCAGAAGGTTTAGCATCGTATGAGACTCGCCCTCGAACTCTATCAGGACCTCATCATCGGTTTTTTTGATGATCTTAAGATTCAACTAAATCACCCCAGACCCGTAGTCAGAGCTCATCTTTCTGGTCTCTGTGTTGGCGCAGGTGGGACAGACAAGCTTTCCATCCTTTTTCTGCAGGCCGGTCAGGCACCTGTTGCAGTATGCCTTGACCACACCCAGGCTCTCATCTCCTGTGGAGAGCCGAAGCTGCCTCTCATCCACGATCTTGGCCTTGAGTATGTCCCGAATCGAGAACATCTGCCTGAGATCTTTCACATACGAGTTCTTGACATTGGATATGTGAATTGTGGCCTCCTCATCTGATATGGGCCTGGACTCATAGCCCTTCTTGAAGGCCAGCGAGACAATGACCAGGCTGTCCTTCATATCTATGACCTCTCCAACCACTATATCGCCCTGGCAGAGCTTGGGCGGCGCATTGGCCTTGGGGATTACGCTTGCGGATTTGGTCTGTGTATCTATCTTCACCATGCCCGCGGTTGTTGCGTATATGGTTCCTCCCCTGACATAGGTGCCGTCACCCGGCACGAACTCCTCGGCAGATCCAACAATATCTCCGGGAAGTACAAAACTGCCTTCCATCTTTGGTTCCTCTAACATAACTAGCATACAATTCTATATAACTCAACATCGATCTTTTTGACATCCTTCGAATGAAATTCGAAGCACCGCTTCAGCGGAAACTCTATCCTGTATCTCTCATCTATGGTGCATGGTTCTACAAACCTTTTAATGAACTCTTCGCTTCCCACATTGTGAATAGAATAGACTACATCTGAGATCTGGGTGGCCTTCTGCAGAAAGGCGCGGTCTCCGAGGCTTGCCTTCTGGGCGCCAAAAGGAGGGTTCATGATCACAGTCTTTATCCCACGCAGGCAGATGGACCTGACATCTCCCCTTATAAAGCATACATCTACGCCCATCTTTTCTGCATTCGACCTTGCCACTTCAAGTGCGGCGGGGTCTATCTCCACTCCTACCGCCTTCGCGCCAAGCAGAGCTGCGCCTATGGCCAGCACCCCTGTACCGCATCCCAGGTCGCAGACCAGGTCTAAATCCCCCTTCATGCCTGCCAGATACAGCATATCTGCTGCAACTGTGGCTGGGGTTGTGTACTGCTCGAGCCTGGGCGAGGGGCAGGAGAAGCCCTCCACCTTCTCGAGCAGCATCTCTAGCTGTCTCTTCTTCATCTCGAGCCAGTATCACTTATCAGAAG
>DATMZB010000347.1:0-3266 GCA_035560655.1 Methanotrichaceae archaeon
ATACTGAGTATCAATATTGAACAGGCACATATCGTACTGCAGCATCGACCTTGATTCAGAGGGCGGCTACATTCAACTCATCATCCATAACCTGGATCATCAGCTGATTAGCTCACTATCCTCAGCTCGCTTTTCATACACTATCTATTTGTATGCCTGCATAGATGATCTCAGTTGGAGGCATTATCCTGAAGATGATATCACCTGCCTGGCTCTCACTTTTGGTGGGCGTGCTGGCTATATCTACGACTGCACTTGGCAACGTAGTCATAAATGAGATAGAGGTCAATCCACCTCAGAGCGGCAATGACTGGGTAGAGCTGTACAATACCGGCAACAACTCAGTCGATATAAGCGGCTGGTATGCGACGATCTCTGATCAGGGCTGGACCGGCAAGATCAGCGTCCCTGCAGGAACGATAATCGTGGCCAGGGGATTCTATGTAGCTAACGGCAACGCTCTCTGGAGCCATAACGGCGGAGGATCTGCTGAGCTGTATGACAGCTCTGGCCAGAAGGTGGATTCAACCCCTCACCTTGAAGATAAGCTTGGCAACGACTTCACATATGGAAGGCATCCCGACGGGCACAATACAGACACAGAAGGTGACTTTGGCTACTCCATGGCGACCAAGGGAAAGCCAAACACGATCTAGCCAGGCCATGACCTGATTTAGCCATGACCTATGGCTATGGAAAAGGGCCTGATCTTGGACCCCTGCATGGAAAGGCTTATTAGATCACGCTGGCAGGGTCGATTGGGGAAATGGGCAGTTGCCTATTCATTGGAGCATAAAATATGAGTATATCAAGAATGACTCTGCTGGCCGTGCTTACCTTATCAGTGAGTATCATGGCTGTTTGCGGAATAGCCTTGAGTGCAGTGATGGTCAATGAGATAGAGGTAAATCCACCAGCCGGCCAGCCCAAATGGGTGGAGCTTTTCAATGACGGAAACCAGGCCGTCGATATAAGCGGCTGGAAGATAACCATGATAGACACCCCCTGGGAAGGGGGGATGGTTGTGCCAAGCGGCACAGTGATTGAATCAAACGGGTTCTATATCCTTGAGGGCGATAAGAGGTGGGAGGAGAGAGAAAACGTCACTGTGGAGCTCACAGATGTCGCAGGCAATGTTATGGACAGGACGCCCCAGCTTGGCGATTCTAAATCCAACAGCTTCACATGGGGCAGGTTCCCAAATGGCAAAAATACAGGCACCAGCGGCGATTGGGCCTTCCTGATGTCAAGCAAGGGCAAGCCTAACGGTGGGTCTCTATCCAGGTATTGATCTAGATACGGATCTTGATACAAAGACATCAATATGGCTAAGGGCATACCCGGCGGATGGCCGGTAGTCCTCTATTTTATCGCCAATCACTTGGCCTTTGGCATGGGCGCGTCTAGAAAGGCTTCGATCATAGAAACCAGCCAACCAGCGCGTTCCACGACCGTTACGTGAGTGGTGCCTGGGAGCACCGCAAGCTGGGAATGTGGAAGGCCGGTGAGATCTCCGGGCACCCCGCCGCCAAGCAGCCGGAACATCTCCACGGCGTGCTCCGGACGGACTATATCGCTGTCTCCGATTATGATCAACGTTGGCGCCTGTATAGACGAGATCGCCCCATCTGGCCAGTCCTGGATATTCAGATCCAATTGCTTCACCTTGGCGACGAGCGTTGGCCAATCTTCGGGTTTTGGCGCTATCAGGGCATATTCCTCCTGCCAGGGTGTCCCGGCCAGGTTTTCGGGTTTTAAGTTCTCCATTCCTGCGAGGAGCCCGGGCTGGAACCCGTCATTGTTGTAGGTTACGGAGGCGACAATGAGCTTTCGCACCAGATTCGGGTGCTGTATGGCGATCTGAAGGGCGATGCCAGCGCCCAAGCTGTAGCCGAAGATGTCGGCCTTCTCTATACCGAGCTGCCGCAGCAGCGCAGTCGTGTCGTCCGCCATCTGCTTGATAGTCAATGGGCGATCGACGTCGGCTGTGTGCCCGTGTGCCTGTTGCTCAATGGCTATGACCTGCCGGGCCTCTGCAAGGGACGGCAGAAGCTTTCCAAAAGAGGTGCCAGTTGCAGACAAAGCGCCGTGAAGCAGTACCAGCGGCAGGCCTGTGCCATGGATCTCATAATACATATTTAGGCCGTTGACTGAAACGTAGCCACTCCTTGCGGCAGTTATTGTTTTTTTCATTGCCATGATTTCTCCTCTCCAAATTAAGGCTAATTAATGTCGATTGCTGCACATCGAAACATGCCTACGCCTTGGCAAAAGCTTGCTGTCATCTTGTCGAGGAACTGGTTCAAATCGGCAACTGTGTAGGCAAAAACGAATCTACTTCACCCGGGTCCCGACAAAGTCGTACGCTACGTTTCCGGGACCTTCCTTGCCGGGGTTGGGCCTCCAACCTCCTGAGAAGGTGTTGCCGTCCTCGCTGATCTTTCCCGTCATCTTAGCCCCACCAGCGAGATCCGTCGTGATAGTTACGTCCCTGCCTCGAACATCGTAGAGGTATGGAATCGGGACTCCCACCAGACTGGAATAGACCAGTGAAGGGAATCTATAGCTCGCCGGGTCATAGCCGATGAGTTCCAGGCTCTGGATTTGCATGCCCATAAAGTCTGCCTCGAAGCTCTGTTTTAGAAAGAATCGGCCAGGTAGCCACTCAAAAGTAGTCCGTGCAGATACGTTGTCGACTTTAGAGTCTAGCGTACGTCCTTTTATGCTCCAAGTGCCGACCAGTCTATCCAGACGCCCCAGGGCGGGATCGGGCTTAGGTGGCTGCTGTGGCTGTGTGTTGTTGTCTGAAATAATGATTCCTCCTTCTTTTTGATTTACTGCCATACTTCGAAACTGCTATTACATCAGATTTTCTGCCATCTTATGGAGGCATTGCTCCAGGCCGGCTCTGGACATCTCGAGCATTTGATCTGATGTGTAGCCATATTCCATAACGGTCATTTCCGTCTTGCCTTCGCTCACGACTTTGAAGGTTACAGTGCTGCGCACATCCTGCGGGAAGTCTGGAGGCAAGCCGTGGGCGACAGGGTCGGCCTTCCTGCCGTCTTTGTCTGCAAAGTTTTGGATGAACTCAATCAGCTTCATAGGCACGATCTTCCTGTATTCCCAAGTGTTGTAGAAGTCCTGGCCCTCTGGCGAACGCATGCAGACAAGAGATTTACCCCCTCCCCGAAAATCGATTTTGGCAAGCGGCGAAGTAAAGCCATCTGGACCCCACCAGCGCTTCACTTGCTCAGGATCTGTCC